>JACZUR010000069.1 GCA_022573095.1 Gemmatimonadota bacterium
CCCACAGGAGTGATGCTTACACCGTGTTCGTTCTTGGGGATAAGCTTTCGCTGGAATCATGTCCTGTCAAGAGCGCGAGCCTGTATCGGGTGGCCGCGGGGCGATGGGTACGTCATCCGCCCACACGGTGAGTCTGATACTGATCGTTTCTATCGGTATCATGGCGGTGAGCATGCACGGCGCATCGGGTGCTGACGCCGCAGTGCGGTGGCCGGTCTAGGTCCTGACTTTTTCCTCATCTGCTTCGTGAACCTCACTACGATCGTCGTTCCTCAGCCCAAATTTGCAGGGTGGTTCCGGCACGTACGATCTTGCGGAATGGGCAATTGTCCTAGAGATTGCCAATCTTGCCGCGCGTTCGTAGATGCGCGGTAGTTGAGAGGGGACGCCTTGTATTCCTGGTGCTTTGAATCCACGATGGCCGTTCCGATGGTGCGGAAACCCCATCCTCGAGTTCCCGTGTCGACATGGATGCGTCACATCTCCTAGAGCGTGTACGGTCTGCCCTCGCACCGCGATACCGAGTCGAGCGTGAGTTGGGTCGTGGCGGCATGGCTGTTGTTTATCTCGCTCACGACACGAAGCTCGAGTGCCGCGTCGCAATCAAAGTTCTTCCACCGGAACTCGCCACGGAAAATGTGACCAGCAGATTTGTCCAAGAAGCACAGATCCTAGCCAGCTTACGACACTCTCACATAGTTCCAGTGCGTGACGTCGGTGATGCGGATGGGCTGAGCTACTACGTGATGGACTATATAGAAGGTCCGACGTTGGAAACCAGGCTTCGCTCGGGTCCGTTAAACCGGAACGAAGCTGTCAAGCTAGGACGCGACTTGTTGGACGCGGTGGAGGCGGTGCACGACGCAGATACTGTGCACCGGGACGTCAAACCCGGCAACATCTTCCTGCAGGGCCGCCGTGCGATGCTCGCGGACTTCGGGATTGCGAGAAAAGAGCTTGGGTCGTCTGATAAACTGACGGGCCCCGGAGCTGTCATTGGGACGCCGGCCTATATGGCACCGGAACAGTCGACGGGTTTGCCCGCGTCTGCACGAAGTGATTTGTACTCGGTGGGGATGGTGTTGTACGAAGCACTTACAGGTCGCGCGTGGTGCAGCGGAGAGAGTCCGTCGCAGGCAAACTGGTCTGGTGTACCGTTGACACTCGTCCCGATCCTCTCCAAAGCGTTGGCCCTTGCGCCGGAACAACGGTGGCAGGACGCTGCCGCGTTCAGGCGGCGGCTGTGGGGCACTCGAATTGTTCGTTACCGCATACGTACGGCCCTGCTGACAGCTGCAGGGATTATGGTGGGAGTGTTTTTAGGCGTGATATTCTTGACTCCCGAAGTCCCCTCCAAGCCGATTACCATCCGGCTAGCAGGCGTGGATGTAATGGGAAGTCTCACACCGCAGTTCGGCGACTCGCTCACCGATCAGCTTCACCTACTGTTCGATGGTCCCGACATTGCAGTTTGCGGCTCCTCGGATGCGTGCGGCGACGCGACGCTCCGCCTGCGGGGAGAAGCAAACGTTCGAGGTAACTTCTTGGTGATAGAACTAGAGGCGGTCGACCGGACCGGATTCACTTTCATCGATTCGGGAAGTACATACGAGTGGAAGAGTACGGCGGAGAATATTGTGGCACGGGCGCTGCTAGCATTGTGGGGATCAGACAGTCCGCTGGGAGATCAGATACCGCACGAGATCATACCGAGATCCAGTAGGGGCCTACTAGCGTGGCTTCGCGCCGAACGCCTGTTCGATCGTGGTCGTTGGAGTAATGCGCTGGACGCCTACCACGACGCAGTAGAGTTCGACTCCACATGCATCGTGTGCTCATGGAGGATCACGGAGGTGGAGCGATGGCATTCGATTCCACCCAACGAATTCCACGTTGCCCGCGCGATGGATAATCTCCATCACTTTCCCACGTTCCTTCAGATCTTGATCGTGTCACGCTCCCTCGCTCTCGAAGAAAGACTCGATACGCTACGCGCCGTAACCGAGCGGTGGCCGAACTTTGAGCCGGGCTGGTTCCAGTTGGGCACGGAACTGTTCCATCGAGGCCCGTTGGCGCGCCGACACCGCAGCGAGGCAGTGGAAGTCTTACAAAGCGCTATTGCATTGCGAGAGGATTTCAGCCCGTCTTGGCAGCTGTTGGCATGGGCAGCTATCGCCGAGGGGAGACAGGAGCTTGCGGATAGCGCGCTCCGAGTCCTTGATGAGTTAGCTGGTTCTGATCCTCCGGATCCGTTGGCACTCAACCTTAGGCTCCTGCTCGAGATAGGGTTCGGATATCGTTTCGGGGATGAAGCCCGTGTCGAGGCGGTACTCAGTTTGCTGGCGTCGGATCCTCGATTCGCAAACGATCTGAGCGTTCCCGCGGCTCCTCGCATGCTGCCCGCCTTCGGCTCTCCCGAAGGAGCGATTCGTATGGGTACTGTCTTTTCCGAGCGATCTGGACCATTAGCGGTATCCGGGCGTGCTGCCAGAGCGTTCGGTATGATGGCTCTGGGCCGACCAACCGCGGCGCTCGAAGAACTTCGTCAGTTGAACAACGTCCCCGGCTTCGACGTGTTGGCGCCGAAGCTGGAAGCAGCACTGTGGATTGTCGACCGCGAAGCGGCCACCGAGCAGAACCCCCTGACTATCGGCAGGCGGCTCGAACAATTACTTGACCCCGATGTTACATCTCAGCGCGACCGAATCGGCGTGGCGTGGATGCTGTCGCTGTTGGGTCAGCACGTCGATTGGGACGCCTACGCAGATTCGTACTATGCCTCGGGTTTGAATTTGCAGTTTCCGCTCACCCGGCTTCTCGAAGCCAATTTGCTCGGCATGACGGGAGACTACGAGGGCGCGCTTCGCATCAGCGACACGCTGCGCATCTGGGAACCGGCGACCATACTGCGGGATAGCGGCGGCCTGATGAGAGAGGAACTCAACGTACCCGACGAGTTCTTTAGGGTGATACTTCATCTTCTTCGATCCGTGTGGCAAGTAGAAGTCGACAACGCGTTGGCCGCGGCGGCACTGCTGCGGTGGCACGAACACTCGGATCAGGCGCAACTTCCAACCGGCCGGCCGACACCGCAGGAGCTCGACTGGAGTTTCGGCACGCTCGCCGTTTGGCGCCTCGCCTCTGTGCTTGGCGCCTTACCCTCAGGAAGAGCGGAGGCGTGCGATGCCTATCGGCTGGTGACGGAACGCTGGGAGAAAGGGGATAGTATTTTTGCGGCGCGGGCAGATACCGCCGCTGCACGATACGTACAGCGCGCATGCTCCGCCGCATAAGCGCACGTACCCTGGGGACACTGGAACTGGTCCCTGAAACTTCCGATCCGCCTGCGGGCATCTTTTGGAAGAAACACGCGGCGTTGCTCGTCTATCTGGCTCGGTCGCCGGAACGGCGCAGAACGAAGGATCACATCGTCGGCGTGTTTTGGCCGGACAAGCTCGACTCAAAGGCGCGACATTCGCTGCGCGAGGCGGTGCGAGTCATCAGGCAGTGTTGCGGAGAGGAGGCGCTGGCGGTCGATAACATGCGCGTCCAGCTGGCTGAAGGTGTCGTGGAGCTGGACGTCGATCGTCTGGGTGAGATCGAGACCAAACGGCGATGGGCGGAACTCGACGAACTCGTGCGCGGTCAGTTTCTGGACGGATTCTCGGTTCCAGGCTGTCAGGAGTTCGATCTTTGGATGGAGGCTGAACGCCGGCTGTTCAAACGGCGGGTAGTCGACCTGTTGATTCGAGCATCCACCGAACTCATCGCCAAGAGCGATCTCGACGGGGCGGCGCACTTCGCGGACCGCGCCCGTGGGATCGACGCGGAGTCCGACGCCGCCACACAGGCTGCCATGAGATCATGGTCGCTCAAGGGACAGCGTGGAGCCGCTATCGAGATCTTCGAATCGTTCGAGCGACTCATCGCTGACGTGGGCGCAGAACCGGATGCGACGACGGCGGCTCTGCTAACTCAGGTTAAACGGGAACGCGATTGGCAGATCGCTGGACCGGCCGTGATCGACTCCGATCCGGGGCGCCTGGGGCGACCGCCTTTGGTCGCGCGGGAGGGAGAACTCAAAGAACTAGAACGCGTGCTCTCGCAAAGTCGTGCGGAGAGTAAGGCGGCGATCGTTGTCATTGAAGGAGATGGAGGAACCGGAAAGACTCGTCTGACCGATGAGGTCTTGACCCGCGCACGTCTCAACGGTGTCGCGGTCACGGGTACGCGTGCAGTGGAGTCGGACAGAGAGGAGCCGTGGAGTGGGGTGATGGGCTTGTCCCTCGGCGGCTTGCTCGATGTGGACGGTGTCGCAGGGGCCGACCCGGAGAGCATCGCTGCATTTGTTGATAGAGCACCGGCATGGGCAGATCGCTTCCCACATCTCAGAACGCGGGCGGCGACGGTGTCACCGGGACGGGCGCTCCGAGACATTCTGCGCGCCGTCTGTGAAGAGCAACAGGTTGTGTTGTGTTGCGATGATGCTCAATGGATGGATAGCGAATCTCTCGCGTCCTTGGAGAGTGCGCTCCGAGACCTCGCGGGAGATCCACTCGTCGTATGGTGTACCGTTCCTCCAGACCACGGGCGCGATGAGATAAACCGTCTGCAGGCCAAGATAGGTACGGAGTTCGTCGGTGCCGTGGTACCTACAAACCTGTTTCAGCTGAGCGATATTGAGCGGCTCGCTCGGTGGGCGTTTCCGAACTACGATGACCCACAACTGGACCGGGTCGCACGGCGCGTGGCGTTGGATTCCGGGGGAATACCATTCGTCGCCAGCGAGCTCCTCCAGGCCGTCGCGGCTGGTCTTGACATAGCTGACCACGCGGATGCATGGCCGCGCTCGCGGGAGACGCTCGACCAGACGATGCCCGGCGATCTCCCCGCGAACGTGGTTGGCGCAATTCGTGTGCGGTACGGATGCTTGACTCCGGATGCGCGATCCGCAGTTGATGCGGCATCGGTGCTGGGTGAGCGCGTCTCGGCTGATCACATCGGCATCGGCGCCGTTCTCCAGGGCGCCGCGCTCGACAAGGCTCTCGACGAACTGGAGTGGCAGCGGTGGTTGGTCGCGGAGCCGAGGGGGTACGCGTTTCGAGCGCGAATCGTACGCGAAGTGATCGCCCGCGATATGGTCTCCGAAGGGAAGAGACAGCGTATCCTCAAGGCTCGTTGACTCCGGTCCTCCTGTCGGATAGATCCGCATAACCTCAAGTAAATAGCGGACGTAGCGTCAATTGACGCTTTCTTGCGCTCGGTTTGCCATTGTGGTGCCATGAGCGAACCGTTTGTGTCTATCGAAGTCGGGGAGGCACGCGCCCAACAGATGACCCGCCGGGAGGTATTGGAGGTGTTGGCGGCGGTCGGGCTCGGCCTTTTTGGTGTGAGCGCGTGCACGCCGGCCCGCATCCTGCTGCGCGATTACCCCGCGGAGTTCGACACCGAGCCGCTACGCGTGGATCGGACGTTGCGCGCGTTTGTCACCGCCGTCGTGCCCGGAATGGATCCTTCTGAGGCGAACTTAGTACGGGCTTTCTACGATTCGTACTTTCCGTTGGAGCCGCATCGCAATTTTCTTGCGGCAGAGCTGTCGCGTTACGCCCGGGAGCGCTACGGCCGCGATCGGTTTGATCTCCTCCCATACGAGCATCGTGTACGTGTCATTCAAGACGGCCTCGACGAAGGCGGCATTATAGCGCGCATCTTCGGTGGGGCGGTGTTCTTGACGCAGATCGCGTGTTACAGCGGCATCTACGACGACGAGCAGGGATGTTCTCTCGTCGATTTCGAAGGTCGGTATCGCGTCCGGCCTATCAGCGAAACCAGTTACGATCACCCTGAACGGTTCCTCCCGACCGCGACCACGGTCGATGGCAACCCAGCATAGGAGAGGACATGATGAGAAGGATTGACACAGATGTGTTGGTTATTGGTTCCGGATTTGGCGGATCTCCGGCTGCCCTACGGTTGGCCAGGGCCGGACTCCGGGTCGTACTGGTTGAGAAAGGGCCGCGTATCAACCCATATCGCGATTTTCGTCAGACTCAAGATCCGCAATATCTGTTGAAGTACATTCGGGGCATGGCAGGTAACAACCTGAATCTTACGTACGCAGAGGCGTTAGGCGGTGGATCGGGATTTTATGAAATGGTGTCGTTGCGTGCGCCGAGAAAGGCATTTGTCCAACGAGATCAGGCGAGTCGGCGCCTCTGGCCGGAAGGTGTTGACAGAGATAGACTCGATCCGTTTTACGATGTAGGGGAGCGGAAACTCAACGTCGAACAGATCGACCCGGCACTCGTTCCGAAGAGCGGGTTGGTGTTTGCGTCGATGATGAAAAATCTTGGGTACAGCTGTGAACGGGCTCGGTACGCGGTGCGGGGGTGTCTTGGCAGCGGGTTTTGTGTGACCGGGTGTATTTACGGGGCCAAGCAGTCGCTGCTTCTCAACTACATTCCACAAGCTGAATCTGCGGGTGCTACCGTCGAGACCGATCTCGAGGCGCTATATGTAAAACCGTTGAGCCGTCTTCTTCCCGACCGCAGTGGTGCGCTTCCCACGACACCAGTGCGTTATGAAGTTGTGTGTCGCAGCACGGAAGATGGGGCTCAGAAAACGGTGTTCCGCACAAAACTGTTGATTTTGGCTTCGGGCACTGTCGGTACAGCCAAGTTGCTGCTGCAGTCCCGTCGTTTCTTTAGACACCTGAGTCGACAGACGGGCCGCAACATTGCTTTCAACGGCGCTGTGAAAGTTGCGGGGCTGTTACCCGACGGTTTTCCGGAGGGCGACATGTTCACCGGCCGCTCGCATCCCGGGATGATCTCCTATGAGTTTCTTGAATCGAGAGGGGTGACAATTTCGGCAGCTAAGCCGATGCCTCTTCAAGTTCTGGCATCGGTGCGGCTCCGGCTAGACGGCGACGGCCCGCGTCCCCTTCACTGGGGTCGCGACCATGTGGAGTTGATGAAACAGTACCGGCGGAGGATGATGGTGCTCGTCGCGTTCGGTATGACTCCACCGGGAGGAGAGATTCGACATCTCCATGGTGACTCGTTCTCGCTCGATCTCGACGTCGACGATTCGCTCCGAACGTACTACGAAGAGACTAAGGAACTCTTGAACGGGATTCTCAGTCGCAACGGATGTCGACTCGTTTATGCGGAGTTCGTGGATCACGAGGGTAGACCTTATGACGACATCCACTTTTCGACGTCCCATCAGGTTGGTTCTTGCCGGATGGCGGATGATGCTCGCCGCGGTACCTGCAATGCTGATGGTGAGATTTTCGGCAATCCCGGTCTGTATATTACTGACGGATCGGCCATCCCGACGTCGCTTGCCGTGAACACGAGCCTCACGATTCTCGCGAACGCCGAGCGTATCGTATCGAATATTGTCCGACGTTACTGTGAAGATCGCGCGATAACCAGGAGCGCAGCCTAGCGAGCTATTTCGCGCCACAGTGTTCGTGCGATGAGTCGATCCACCGCCTTGTCCGGTAGCAGACGCATGAGTCGGGTCTTGAAACGTGATCTTACGACGAGCACGCGAGTCGGTGGATGGGCCGATTCGAGTACTTTGAGAATGGCCTGGGCAACACGTTTGGCAGGAATCCCGTTTCGTCCGGACGCGATTACTCGCTGGCGCACGGGTTCGGCAACACCCTCGTAAACTGTTCCCCTCAGGAATTCTAAGTTTAGTTTCTCGATCTTGTTCCAGATATCTGTGTTACACGATCCCGGTTGAACCAGCGTCACGCGCACGCCGGCGGGAATCAGCTCGCGACGCATGCTGTCGGAAACGGCTTCGAGTGCGAACTTGGTCGCCGCGTAGGGGCCGGCGAACGGGAGAGCTGTGAAGCCCGATACCGAACCTATGTTGATGATGTGTCCCTTTGTCGCCTTGACGAGCGGGAGAAACGTCTGTGTCAGCTCTACCAGTCCGAAGAGATTGACGTCGAACGCAGCGCGCATCTGCTCAATGGGTATCAGTTCCATGGGACCCATCGCCGGAATCCCTGCGTTGTTGACTAGGCCCCAGAGCCCCTCGCCGGAGAGTGCGTCTGTGACATGCCGGTACGCCGCTTTGATTGACGCGGTGCTGGTGAGATCCAGGATAACCGGCTCGGCTCCGCCGGCTCTGATCCTGTCGCCGTCCTTCGTCGAGCGCACGGTTCCGAACACTCGGTATCCCCGTTCTATCAGTATGTGCATCGTGGCGGCGCCCAGGCCCCGTGAGGTTCCTGTGATCAATATAGATCGTGACATCATTTACCTATTCATGGTTTGCCCCGGTTCATGCGATCGAGGCAGTGGCTCGTGATTTGAGTATTGCGGTGATCACGAGGGTGACGGTGATCATGAGAATGTACTTTATCTCGATGTCCCAGGTCACGCCGAGAGCGGCGAAGAACCAAGGCCGAGGCGACTAGCGCTGACCTGTGGGGCAGGGCGATCGAGCAGAGCATCAGAAGCATGAAGGTGTGAGGGGGTTGCCATGATGGTGGTGGCGCTGCGGGTTCATCTCGCAGGCATCTGTCGGTTCCAGTTCGCCTGCTGCCAGGGATCCCGTGCGGTGGTGGTGCCGATGATCGCACCGACTACCGCACCCACAGCACCACCTATGACCAGCCTCGTTCCCATTCTAAGAATACCGTTCAGGAGGTTGCACCCACGCCTGCAGCTATCGCTCGAACGCATACCAGCGAGCAGCCCCAACACGGCGCCGTTGCGCATGCCGGTTCGCGCACCCACCACGGCCGGGGGTCGTCGTGCGATTCGTACGTGAAGCTCGCTCACGTCTTCGGCGCCCAGCTCGAGCAACTGTTGGACTCCGGGAATGGCTACGATAAGGCTGTCATGTCGCGCACGAAGGACGGTACCGGAAATCCACGTGGAGGCGCGTGCGCTTCCACTCGTTGGAAGTACCCTGACCTGTTGCCCGGGAAACGCCGGGATGTTGCGTTGGGCTTGGATGTTGCTTGCTAAAGTAATCCAGCACAGCAGCACTATGGCTAGCGTTTTCATGGTTGATCCTCTCCTCTTGCGTGAGTGACTCGCGACCTCGCAGGAAGCAGGTGCCAATCGCACGGCTGACTTGTACGGCAACACCTTGACCTTGGACGGCGCACGCCGATCATCAAAACGCGAGGCTAATTCCGGCGGCTCCGGGAGCGACCGTGAGACGTATGCCACCGGTGTGCAGAGGCCGCCACGGCAGCCACGTCTCAGTCCGGATCGAACGGCCGATCAGAAAACCCGCCAACCCGCCGCCCGCTGCCCCCAGGATCGCGCCGCCTGCTACCTGCA
>JACZUR010000267.1 GCA_022573095.1 Gemmatimonadota bacterium
GATGTGCTTCACTTATATGCGTGCTTTGGATTCCAGTCCGTTCCCCTTCCTTCGGGTGTTAGATCGAAAATGTTCCATATCGGCCATAAAAGATCTACATGTCTAGACTGTTGTCCCTCGTCCGTAGGCGAATATAGCTGCTCAGCACTATAGAAGTGAAAGATTCCTTCGCCACATTTCTGAAACACGTTCAGCGCCGGCCACTGTGCACCATCTTCGGACTCAGCGAAGTAATCAGTGTTGTAAGAGTTGTCCAAGGAAGAGAGCAACCGAAGCTCCGTCCATCCCCGAGCATCAGCCCAGTCGCGAATCTTGTTCGGTGGAGCCTTTGCGATCACGACGAAGTTGATCCGGTCCGTTATATGATGGGTCTGCCCGTCTAATCCGTCGAGTATTGAACTGCATAAAGGGCACGACAGATCGGCATCGGGAGCAAACATGAAACTATAGATGACAAGACTGGGCTTGCCCTCCGCAAACAACTCCGAAAACTTCACGCGCCGTGTTTCGCTGCCGGGACCGGTCGCTTCGTTGAAAACGTAGTTCTGCTTCAGCTTGCCTCCAAGCGGGAGGGTGCTTCGGAGTGATACTACACTGGCGTGTTGCTGGCGTAGTGCAATTTCGGCCCCAAGCAGAGCATCTCGGGCGGCCCGGTATTCTCTACTTTCCCCGGGAAATCGCTTGTCATGAAAGTCGCTCAACGAATCAATCTCCGTTGTGGCCCTGTTTCTGAAATGTGATCAGATAGCTTAAAACGTCGGTCGCGCTCTTTCCAGTAGCGGTCCACTAACCTTGATGCGTGTCCCGGTAGCCAGGGACATCCCCGGCTGTATATTCGCTTTGAAAGACGTGGCTCGCAATGCGCCTGAAACTGAATCGCCGTCTAACCTGAGGTTGCACAATGAAGAGATACCTCCTAGCAGTTTGCATATCCGTTTTCGTATTTGGATGCCAGAGTGAACCCGCCCCAGACCGGCCCCAACGTACGCAGAGAGAACGTGACAGCATAATAGGGAGCTCTCGGCTTCCGGGCGCGCGCGGTGTCCGAGGTGCCCTCGAGGTGTCTGACTCGATCGCCGCCCGAAATGCCCGTCTGGATGCTATGCAACGCTGATTGATTCCGGCCCTACCCGCTGCCGGGACCCAGGTGGCGGGCTTGGAGCCGGGTTGTATGCTCAGGCAGCTGTAGCTTTCTCCGCCACTGGCTGAACGCGGTGTCCTTTCCCACTCTCTCTCCCAAGCGAATAAGATCTCGGCTCGCGTGTAATGAATTATGAGGGCGTGAACACCAGATCTGACAAAGTGCCTACTGACAGCGACTCGCGCGAGCGAGATCTGGTGCTGCGTTCCAAGAGGGGCGACCGCAGCGCCTTCGGAGAACTGGTGAAGAATCATATGCGTCGCGCCTATTACGTAGCCCTCGGTTTGGTTGGGTCGCACGACGACGCTCTCGACATCTCGCAGGAAGCGTTTGCGCGTGCGTTTGACGCGCGAGATGCGCTAGATCCGGAGCGGCCGTTCTATCCGTGGCTCTACCAGATCCTCAGGAGGTTGAGCTTCAACCACCTCCGGAATCGGAAGACGCGCAGGGCGAGGTTGGATGCCGAAGCGCATTGGATCGTTGCCGACGCGACTAGCCGAGCTGCGGTGGACGACCCCGCGCGCCAGGTCGAGCGTTTAGAGGTGAGAGAGCGAATCGGGACTGCGATTGAGGAACTCTCGCAGTGGGAGAGGGAAGTGTTTGTGCTGAGACAGTTTGAGGATCTTCGGTACCGGGAGATAGCGGAGTTGCTCAAGATCCCTGTTGGTACGGTGATGTCCCGGCTGTACTCAGCGCGGCGCTCTCTGGCCGCGCAGTTGGAAGATCTGTTGTGAACAGGCTAGGGGCCGCGGACCGGGATCGAGTCCAGTACCTGCTAATGGGCCGGCTGGATGACGAGTTGTCGCCAGACGAGATAGCTGAGTTCGACTCGCTAACGGAGACCGATGCCGGCGTGAGGGCGGAGTGGGAGAAATTGAGAACGATGAAAAGCGTCACGGCGGCGGTGAAACTCAGGGCTCCGCCGGACGAAATCTGGGAGGACTATATGAATTCTGTATATCGCCGAATCGAGAGAGGCACCGCTTGGATATTGATTTCCATCGGTGCGATCGTCCTGCTGTCATTCGCACTGTGGACGGGGGTAGAAAGCTTGCTCCAAGACACTACGACTCCGTGGTACCTAAAGGGAGCGATTATGTCTCTGCTGGTGGGTTTCGTTGTGCTGTTTGTGTCGGTTGTGCGCGAGAAGCTCTTTGTTTACAAGAATGATCCGTACACGGAGGTAAAACGATGATAATGACTCCAG
>JACZUR010000070.1 GCA_022573095.1 Gemmatimonadota bacterium
CATCAGGCCATAACCTGTGCAAGCAATCGACGGCTTGATCACAACTTCGTCCCAGCATTCAGCATCCATCAATGCCTCGAGATCCGACCGCGCCCCCTTTTGGAACCATTTTCCCGGCACAGTATTCACACCACGCGCAATCAGGTCTCCGAGGTAGCGCTTGTTCGCGTTCCACCGAATAACGCGCGCCGAGTTTCGGAGGGTTGACACTGAGTCGACATGGTCAGCCCAAGCGATAAACTCATCTGGCTTCCACACATAGTCCCAGACCGATCTCACGACACAAAGACGGCAACTCGCCCAGTCTACCTTGGGATCGTCCCAGACTACCGCTCTAGCATCGACTCCCTCCGACCGGAGCAACTCCAGCAGGATGCGGTCGTCGTGGTGAAGCTGAGGTAGCGCGGCGCTCGTGGCGAGAGCAACATCCATAGGCTTTACGCCTTGTCAACCAAATCGTGTCACGAGATAGATCACTGCGATACCGCCAAGGAGAATCAACCCGACGTACGAAAGTGCGAGCATCGTTCGACCCGGCCTGTGTTCGGCGGGGACATCCGCGGAAGTGACCGCCTTCAGGTTCAGGTAACCGAGCACCGGGGCCGTAAGGAAGGACACGATGGTCGCAAAATCGATCATAGCCGTGAGGTTAGTCAAGAAGAACGACAACACGACTATGGTGAGCACTGCCAGCGTTACCAGTGACAACCAATAGGGCGAGCGACTCGGCTTGATCGATTCGCCGGGATCAATGTTGCGAAGCACTCTTATCGTTCGATCCAGTGCGCGTGGAAACCCGTCTATTACCGTGAGTGACGTCGAAAGCATCGTCGTGATTACCGCTACGAGCACAACCGGTCGCGTCCAGTCGCCCAGCATCTGAACGTACAACTCAACCAGTTGGGCAGAGAACAGCGTCCCTTGAGGACTAAAGTTTTCCCCCGAGCCATACATCACGGTGGCGCCAAGCGTGACGAAAGCGAAGGCTAGTATGCCGGTTCCCACGTAACCGATGTTGAAATCGAGCCGAGCATTGGCGACGCTGGACCGCGACCCTTCGGACTCGTCTTTCGCGAGGGTCCAGAGAGAACTCCAGACCGCCAGATCGATAGCTGTCGGCATCCACCCAACCAACGCCAGTACGAACGCAAGCGAAACTATCATCGATCCGGACTCTAAAGGAAGCAATTTGACAGACGAGAAGTCAGCGACCGGTAGTGCTACCGATGCCGCGATCAGGGTGGATATCGCGAGCAACACCAGAACCAGCTTGATACTGGCATCTAACAACTTGAAACGCCCGACCCATAGTAGGATTGCAGAGAGCAAACAGATCAGTCCGCCTACGAGGGCAAGTGGCCAGTCCAATCCGAACGCGTGGGTGAGCACAAATGCTGTGAAGAGCACGACCGCTACCTGAACGATGAGCGCGGTAGCAACGGTTAGTATCAGGTAAAGCCAGATCGCCCAACGTCCTATACGCTGATAACCTTCGACCAGGCTGTTACCGGTGGCTGCTGCGTATCTAGGTCCGAATTCGAAGAAGGGATACTTTAACACGAGCGCGAGCAGGATTACTCCCGCTAGGCCAAAGCCGGCGTCAGCTCCGGCGCGAGTCGACTGCACCAGGTGGGAGATCCCGATCGACGCTCCCGCCCAGAGAAGACCCGGCCCGAAGGACCGCCAGAACGAACCGTCACCCCTTGCCACTTTGTTTAGGGCAAGAGTTCAGTCAACTTCGGATCGACCAGAGTTAGCGGATTCAGGGCGATAGATCCGTATCTGGCTGCCCAGTGAAGATGAGGACCTGTAACTCGCCCGGTTGCGCCGACCCTGCCGATTACCTCGCCGCGCCGGACGGACTGCCCTTCCGAAACCTCAATCTGACTCAAGTGGGAGTAGGTAGTGATCAGTCCGGCCCCGTGATTAATGAAAACAACGTTTCCGCTGTAGAAGAACTCCTGGGCTATAGCGACGATACCGGCGGCCGCGGCCTGGACCAGATCGCCCTCTTCCCCATCCAGGTCGGTACCGGTATGTCTGCCACGCGGTTCGCCGTTTAGCACCCTGGTTCGTCCAAACCTACTGGTAACCCGAGCCATGCGAGGCAGCGAGAAGCTACCTTCCCACATTCGAGCGGTGCTGTGCGCAACGTCAGTAACACCTCTCGACATTCTTCTCTCGTTTGCTACCCTCGAGGCCGTGGCGGAATCAAGCGCGTCCGTGAACCTCGGCGGGACAGTGAGCGTATCGGTTCCGTAGTCGGCGGCAGCGGCAGTCAATTGCGCGGTGAGAGTTACTTGGGCTGCGTCACTTGTGTGCACTATCAAGCTGATCTCCATCTGCCCGCTACGGTCAAGCGGGACTCCGCCAAGCGCCGAAAACGACAGGCCGTCCGAAAGATCGAAATGGAGTTCTTGTCCGCCGAAGGTTCCGGCGATCTCCTCAACGGCGCGGGCGGCGTCTTGATCCACCGCATGCAGCGTGATGATAGTGGCCGCGCCCGCCATAGGAGTGTCGGGATACCATTCCACCGTGAATGGAGCAGCGGCTTGTGCGGGTAACTCCCCAGGAATCCAGGTCGTAAGTACGGAAGCGAAAATGACCCCTGCCGCCGTTCTTCCGGCCTGAATCGCCGTCAAACCGCGTCCGACAGACTCGTGAAAGAGAAATCCCGCACGCGCATGGGCGGAATGAAATTCCCGTTGAACCGAACGGGTTCACCCAGCACGTCGACGCTGTTCAAGAAAGCAACCGGACTTTCGTTGAACCGAAAGTTCTTGACAGCGTGTTTGACTGACCCGTTTTCAATCAGGAAAGTGCCGTCGCGTGTCAAGCCGGTGTAGAGCAACGTTCGCGGGTCTACGGTTCTTATGTACCAGAGCCGAGTGACGAGAATTCCCCGTTGAGTATCCCGGATGATGTCCTCGAGAGACGTATCACTGCCGTCGAGAATGATGTTCGCCGGCCTGGGCGTGGCCTCGACACCCTTATGGCGCGCCCAGTATCTGCTGTACGACAAATTTCTGATTACACCGTTCTCGACCCATGTAGTGCGAGCGCGAGGTCTCCCGTCACCGGCCCAGGGAGCCGCCGGTACGTCGGGATGCGTGTGATCCGAATAGATCGTCACTTTGTCGTCCATCAGTTTTTCGCCCAGCTTTGTCTCACCACCCCCTTTTGAAAGGAAGCTTCGCCCTTCTTCGGCACGGCGCGCATCGAAATTGAACATCATATTTCGTATTAGATCGTGAGCCGCAGCCGGTTCTAGAATCACCGTGAAGTCACCTGGATCCAACGCAACGGCGTTCGCCGAAGCGCTTGCTTTTTCCGAAGCGATTCGCGACGCGTCGCTGGTATTCAGAAGGGAGACATCGTTGTAATCGCGAGAGGCCCAGCCTGAGCCGGTACCGTCTTCCGTTCTAACCGTCACGGAGAAGCTGACATTAGACGACCTCCGATAATTAAAAAGGCCCGCCGAATTTCGTGTGGCTCGGAACCCTCCGCTGTCCTGAATGAAGCCGGCAGCTACGAGGCCGTTCTCGCGCACAACGCTAATGCTGTCAGCCGCTGCTCGGGTCCGACGTTCCGGGGTTGTCGACGCGGTGCTCTCGAAATAGGCATTCGACTCCTGGTACCGCTGAGGGCCTAGAGGCTCGACAAATTCTCGGTTCTCAGGGGCAAGCCGCGCCAATTCCTCGGACCTGCTAACTGCGCGCGTGAGCGAGTCTTCATCGAACTCGTTTATGGACGACGACCCAGTCTTTTGGCCAAAGGTGGACTGAACACTTAACGACATATTAGTCGTCACACCGGCGGTAGACACGCTGTTGCGAGCGTACCTTATGTTTCCTCCGGTGCTGCCCGACAACCTAACCGTGCAATGATCCGCCTCGGACTTCTCGAGGACGCCGCCGAGTAATTCGAACGATTCGTCTCTTGTAAGCATAGTCATATTCGATTACCTGTCCTCAGGAGTCGCTCCCGGTGTTGATCACATCGATATCGTCGAAGCGAGACGTGGCGCAGCCGTGCGAGACGGCGCTTACTTGGGGTGGTTGCCCCTTACCATCAAAAAACGAACCACCCAATCTGTAGTCGCTGGCGTCACAGATCTGCGAGCAAGCATTCCAGAAATCTTGCGTGTTCGACTGATAAGCCACGTCTTTGAGCATCCGGTCTATCTGCCCGTCCCGGATTTCGTAGAACAACTGCCCACCGAACTGGAAGTTGTAGCGCTGTTGATCGATCGAGTATGAACCACGACCTAGTATGTAGATACCTCGCTCCACTCCGCTGATCATGTCCTCAACCGAAACCCCATTGTCAGTGGTCTCGAGTGAGACGTTCGGCATTCGCTGGAACTGCACTGCGGACCAGCTCTGAGCATACGACGATCCGTGAGGTTCATTCTGACCCAGAATGTGAACCTGGTCACGTGTGGCCTGGTAGTTAACAAGGATCCCGTTTCTAACGAGATACCAGCGCTTCGTACGCACACCCTCGTCGTCGTAACCGACATAGCCCAGCGAACCGAACTGGGTCTTGTCGGCAATGAAGTTTACGATGGGACTGCCGTAGTTGAAGGTGCCGCTCCGCCACTTATCGAGCGTTGCAAAGCTGGTACCTGCGTAGTTGGCCTCATAACCCAGGACTCGGTCGAGCTCCAGAGGGTGGCCAACCGATTCGTGGATAGTCAGCCAGAGATGTGTCGGGTCCAGCACCAGATCGTAGCGACCGGCCTCCACCGACGCGGCCGAGAGCTTCTCCCTCGCCTGCTCGGCAGCAAGCGCGGCATCTTCGATCATGTCGTAGTGCAAACCATATCGCATGGTGATACCGGGATACTTGGCTTCATCCCGCGGATCGAGGTACTCGTAGCCCATTCCGACCGGCTCACCGAGCGAATTCCTGGTTTGAAACTGACCTGTCGACGGATCGACGGCAGTAACCGTGAATCGCGGCCACAGGCGATGGACATCCTGATCTATATACGAACCCTCGGTTGAGGCGAAGTATTTCTGCTCGTTCACCTGCGAAAGGAATGAACTCACGAAGCTCGCGCCGTTATCCATCGCGGCCGCGTTGGCTGCGAGAAGTAGCTCAGCCTTGTCCGCGACCGGCACGTCAAAGGCGTTCTGCTCGATCGGCGTCCTCCACGATACTTCCCCGTAAGATTCGACCGGTGCGAGCCTGATGGGCTCATCGGATATCACGGAGTTCGCAACCGCGATGCCGACAGCTTGTTGCGTGGCGCTTGCGATCCCGTCTTCCGTAACGTCGTTGGTAGCAGCAAACCCCCACGTGTCGTTCACAATGACGCGGATCCCGACTCCGTATGACTCGGTATCCGCGGTACTCGTAACCCTGTCTTCACGTGTCGAAATCGACTGGTTCAGGTACCGTCCTATCCGCACGTCGGCATAGGTAGCCCCTCTGGACGTGGCTGTATTGAGAGCCACATCGGCGAGGCGCTTTTTGTCGCCGGTGGGAACAGGCGACAGGCTGCCCGATGGAACGGCCCGGCCCGTGGCTGGAATGACGAGCGAGCCCGCTGCAAGCCCGCCTACACGTAAGAAGTCTCTTCGCTCCACAACCTAGCTCCCGATGTTAGTGTCGCTTACCTATGAATGATGGTCACACCTAGAAACGAGATGTCCCGCCCCCCCCGAGAGTTTCACCCTCAGCGAGCGCTGGTGTTCCTCGATCGCTTCCCCCCAAACTGCACGCCAACTCCCGGGGTGTCGATACCCACCGAACTGTTCTCAACTCGCAGCATCGACTATGTCCGCCAGTTGAGCAAGGGATCGAACAGTCAGGTCCGGCTCCACCACCACATTCGGCGCCGGAGTAGCCCCACCCGGCCTGCCGCAGCGGCGATCGACCCACACGGTCCTCATCCCCAGCTGCTTGGCAGGCACGTGGTCGTGGTAAAGACTCTGCGCAACGTGAAGAACCTCGTGCCTGCTGATGCCTAGATCCTCCAGCACCTCGAAGGCCCTTAGGAACATTCTCATATCAGGTTTGTACGCACCAACTTCCTCCGCCGTGATGACCGCATCGAAGTCGATCTCCAGTCGGACCGCCGTTCCCGCGAAAGACTGTTGGTCAACGTTGGATACGATCGCGAGCTTGAATCTCGACTGAAGACGTGTTAAAGCGCCAGTCGTATCATCAAAGGCAGGCCAGAGTCCAACCGAATGCGCAAGTTGGTCCGCTGCCTGAGGGTCACTGTCAACCTCGAAGTGTTTCGCAAGCCGGTGATGAACTTGCTTCAGAAGATCCCGGTACGCCAGCGCTGGATACTCTCTCTCGCAGTCGGCTTCGGCAACAGCATACGCGGTCAGCAGTTCTTCAGCCCCGGCGTTGAACCCTTGAGAGGCAGCCCAACCCAGCAACACATCCGCAATCCCGGATTCCCAATCTATGAGCGTGCCATAGCAATCCATCGTCAGCGCACTGAAGGCACTGAAATTCAGCAACTTGATCGTCCCTTCCGCTGAAAGGTACTCGTCAAGATCGAATCTCCTTTGTTAGATTCAAACCTCAACCTAAGGTGAGCTAGGGGAAAACGGAAAAAGACCCAACGCCGATCATCAATGCAGATAGAGGAAGGATGAGTAAGATCGAGAAGCACGAATTTCAAGCGGAAGTGAAGCAGATCCTGGACTTGGTTGTCCGTTCGCTGTACTCCAACAAGGACATCTTTCTGCGGGAGTTGGTATCTAACGCATGTGACGCGTTAGATCGAAGGCGGTTCGAGGCCATCACGAACTCCGACTTTGAACCGGAAGGAGATTATGAGGTCACGATACAGCGCGAGCCGGGCGACCGAATCCTCACCGTACTGGACAACGGCATCGGGATGAGCCGCCGCGAGGTCGTCGAGAATCTCGGAACGATAGCTCACTCCGGGAGCAAGGAGTTTCTCGCCGCTCTTGCCCAACAGGGGCAGACCACTCCTGATCTGATAGGCGAATTTGGAGTGGGCTTCTACGCAAGTTTCATGGTGGCTGATCGCGTCGAGGTTGTTACGAGGCGTCTGGGCGAGGACACTGGTACGCTCTGGCGATCATCGGGAGACGCAGAGTTCATAGTCGAGGACGCAGAACGTGCGGGACCCGGAACAACCATAAGACTCCACCTCAAGGCGGTCGACGAGGAAAACGGCCTCAAAGACTACATGACCGAGTGGACGATCAGAGAGATCATAAAACGATACTCCGATTTCGTCTCTTATCCCATTAGGATGGAAATCGAGAGTACCGACTCTAAGAAGAAGAACCAGATCGAGACTCTCAACTCGATGAAAGCGATCTGGACTCGACCGAAGAACGAAGTAACGGACGAAGAGTATCGCGAGTTTTATAAGCATATAGCACACGACTGGACCGACCCGCTGTCTCACATTTCCGTGAAACTGGAAGGCGCCGTCGAAGCCAGAGCATTGCTTTTCATCCCATCAAAGGCACCGCTCGATCTTTATTACCAAGAAATGTCATACCGCGGTATTCAGCTATACGTCCGCCAGGTATTCATCATGGACGAATGCAAGGATCTCATGCCGCGGCACTTGAGATTCATCAAGGGTGTCGTCGACTCAGAAGATTTGTCCCTTAACGTTTCCCGTGAGATGCTGCAACAGAACAGGCAGATAAGTGCCGTCCGAAAGTTCCTGGTACGGAAAATTTTCGACGAACTGCGGAGGCTCAAGCAACATGAGTCCGAAAAGTATCAGCGGTTTTGGCGTGAGTTCGGCGCCGTTCTCAAGGAAGGGTTGGTCGGCTGGGACGATAAGAAAGAAACCATTCTTGACCTTATGCTTTGCACGTCGAGCACCAGCGCCGGCGAGTTCACCGGTATCGAGGACTACGTGAACCGGATGAAAGATGGCCAGGATATTATCTACTATATCACGGGACCGGACCAGGAGACGCTCGCGAACTCACCTCACATAGAGAAATTTGTTGATCAGGGACACGAGGTTCTGTTCCTTTCTGACCGAGTCGACGAAATGTGGTTACAGCAACCACCGGAGTACAAAGGGAAGAAGTGGAAGTCCGTGGGTGCAGATGATGTCGAGATAGGAGAAAACCAGAAGCAAGAGAAAAAAGATTTGCAAAACAAGACGGCGAAGCCCAAGAATCTACTTTCGACACTCCAGGGGCATCTGTCCGACCAAGTCAAAGACGTCCGCCTATCCTCCAGAATGACGGATTCGCCTGCATGCCTGGTCAGCGACAGCGACGAGTTGTCTCCTCAGCTAGCCGCGATGTTGCGAGAGATGGGACAAGACGTACCGAGGATCAAACGTATTCTGGAACTCAACCCCGATCATCCCATCGTTGTTTCGCTGCAGGAGAAGTTTGAGCAAGACAAGAACGCCCCCGAGATAGAGGAATACGCTTTGTTACTTCACGGACAGGCTCTCTTGGCGGAAGGGGCCGAACTCCCGAATCCGACAGACTTCGGAACCCGAGTGGCCCAGCTCATGGAGAAAGCTCTTCAGGACAGTTCCAACTCACGGCGAGCGGAAACACCTTGATCTCCGATCCGAAATCAGAAGCGCAGCTGCGACAGCTCAACGCGGAACTCGCTGAGGCGGAGGTACTGCGCGACGTGGAAGCCCTCGAACGGTTGATATCGACGGATTATCTCGGGATTGATCCATCAGGTAGCCTGCTCACGAAGGAACGGATAATCAACACCTATGGATCAGGCAAAGTGATGTTGGATTCAATCATAACATCCGATCTGCGCATCCGGGTGTTTGATAACACTGGCATCATCACCGGGAGATCACTGATCAATGGACGCTCGGGCTTGAACGAGTTCAACGCGCTGTTTCGTTACACCGATACCTACAGAAAGGAAGGCAAGGGATGGCAACTCATATCGTCCCAACTGACCCCACTGCTGTCGGGCGACCTGCCAGACGATCCGGATGAAACCTAGGCCAAGATCCTGGAGAGAGGCGTGCTAGAGCTGATTTGTCGCTCCACCTGAAGCACCTGTCGCAAGGCGGTCGCCTTGTTGAAGGAGAAGAAGATCGAGTATCAGTATCGAGAGTACACCAAGGATCCGTTGAGCGAATCTGAGATACGGGCCGTTCTAACGAAACTGGGACTGAGCGCCGGGCAGGCACTTCGCAAGAAGGACGCAGCAAACAAGGTGCTTCGACTGAAAGGGGACGAACCCGAAAAGGAACTCATACGCTACATGGCAAAACACCCCACGCGGCTTCGG
>JACZUR010000268.1 GCA_022573095.1 Gemmatimonadota bacterium
ATCACCCAACCCATTTTGGCTTGCGTCCGCGCCCCCGACCAATTCAGGATATCAGGTCAACAAAGCTTTCGAAGCCGGATGGGGTGGCGCTGTTTGGAAAACTATCGGCGCGCCTGTCATGAACACTTACAATCGATACGGTGGACTCGACGGGCCTGAACAAAAGTTGATCGGACTGAACAACATCGAACTGATAAGCGATCGGAATCTTGAAGTGAACCTGAAAGAAATCGCGGAGGTAAAAAAAGATTGGCCCGACCGGGCTGTTATCGCTTCATTGATGGTCGAATCGGACAGAGAGACCTGGCACGATATCGTTAAAAAAACAGAGGATACGGGCTGTGACGGAATCGAACTCAATTACGGCTGTCCGCATGGTATGAGCGAAAGAGGGATGGGCGCTGCTGTCGGGCAAGTTCCTGAATACTGCACTATGATAACCGAATGGGTAACCGAAGTAGCATCGATTCCTATAATAGTGAAACTCACTCCAAACGTCACGGATGTAACAATATCAGCGAGGGCAGCCGTCAAGGGCAAAGCTGACTCCCTCTCCCTTATTAACACTATCAACAGTATAATCGGCGTGGATCTCGACACATTCGCGCCTATTCCTTCTGTTAGAGGAAAAGGTTCTCACGGAGGTTTTGCCGGACCGGCAGTGAAACCGATTGCTCTGCATATGATCTCAGCTATAAGCAAAGACGAAGAAGTGAACGTCCCTATCTCAGGTATCGGCGGTATCTCCACATGGAGAGACGCTGCAGAGTTTATGCTCCTCGGTGCAACGAGCGTTCAGGTATGCACCGCAGTAATGCACTACGGTTTCCGGATCATTGAAGACATGATAGATGGGATGAGTAATTGGCTCGATGAAAAGAGTATTGGATCGGTCACGGAGATAATTGGGAAATCTGTAGAACGGATTACGGATTTCGGACAGTTAGATCTCCTTTACAAAACCACAGCGCGCATCGACAAGGATAAGTGTATCTCATGCAACTTATGCTATATAGTTTGCGAGGATTCAGCCCATCAGTGCATTGACCTGATCTAGTACCATCATCAGATTGGTTGACTTGCTCCGCACCTTTTTTTTACCAAACAGGTCAGGTTGTCGTTCTTCATCCGACACGAGTTTGGATAGCATGACTCCTGCCTTTTGGTACTTATACCCATTATGGTAAATCTTACGTAGTCCCCATGATGCGGCCCGAATAAGTACCAAGGTATCGTCTGTTTGTTCCGGTAATGGGATAGTCATGCTGTTGGCGTAGTAAGGTTCTTTCTTGTTGAACGGGCTAGTGCGGATGTAGACGTGGATTGACCCCGCATAGGAATTCTGTTGGCGTAGTTTTTCGGCAGCACGGCTAACATAGAGGACAACGGATTGCTCCAGACTTTCGAGGTCAATCACCGGCACACCGAAGGAGCGGGAGCAAATTATTTGTTTCTTGGGAGAGACTATTTCTTCCAATTCAATACAGATTACATCATTAAGTTCGTGGATAGTTTTCTTCAACAACACCGAAAACCGCAAATTCAGCGTTTCTGGATTAGCATGTTTCAGATCGAGTGCGTTATAAATTCCGATCTGCCGCAACTTTGGTGCAAGCTGCTTACCGATGCCCCATACTTTTCCAATTTTAATCTTGTGTAGCCATTTATTTTGTTCCTGTGTTGTCATCGCGTTGAGGTTACACACGCCTTGGAACTGTGAGTTTTTCTTGGCGATATAGTTCGCGAGTTTCGCTAGTGTCTTGGATGCTCCAATTCCTACGCATACAGGTAATCCCGTTTGTTGCCGGATGCGCTTGCGAATTCTCTGCACATGGTCAGTCAGGTTGTATCTACAGGACCCTGTGAGGTCGAGAAAGCATTCATCAATGGAATACACCTCTTGATTAGGACTGAACTCGGAGAGAATGTTCATTACTCGATTGGACATATCGGCGTAGAGCGCATAATTGGAAGAGTAAGCGATGATGCCATGTTTTCTTGCTAAGTCTTTAAACTGAAACCAAGGTTGCCCCATTTTCACACCGAGTGCCTTCACCTCATCGCTTCTGGCAATCGCACAGCCGTCATTATTGGAAAGTACTACCACTGGTTTACCTTCTAACTTTGGGTTAAATACTCGCTCGCAACTAACGTAAAAGTTGTTGCAGTCAACGAGAGTGATGGAGTGACTCATTTGAATTTGCGCATGGAGCCAGTGACAACACCCCAGATTTCAAGTGACTGGCCTTTCTTGATTTCAATGACAGGGTAGTTCCGGTTGGCCGGGATAAGCTTCACGCTTTTTCTAGACCGATCCAGAATTTTCACGGTGAA
>JACZUR010000071.1 GCA_022573095.1 Gemmatimonadota bacterium
GGATGGCCGGTATGTAACTGGCTACAAACGCTACCAGTAAAAAGAATCCAGCTATGAGTCCGAACGTAAGCGGATCGCTTGGACTGACACCGAACAACAGGTTTCGCATGAGGCGGGTCGCAGCGAGTGCCAATGCAAATCCCGCTCCGAGGCCTATAGCGGTGAGTTTCATTCCGCTTCGCACCACCATACTTCGCACGGCACCACTGTCCGCGCCGAGCGCGATCCGTATTCCGATTTCGCGGGTGCGCTGGCTCACAGAGTAGGAGAGCAAGCCGTACAGACCCACGCCGGCCAGCATGATCCCGAGCGATCCGAACAGAGTTGTTACAAACGCCGCCACGCGGCTCGGCAGAAGCACAATGCCATTTATCTCTTCGAGCGAACCGAGCATACCAGGAGGCAGATCTGGTTCCAGCGCGAGCGCTATGTTGCGAATGCCGCTGACCGCCGCAGCCGGTTCCAGGCCGCGCGTCACGACTGCCATTTCAGCTGAATAGTCCTGGTTGAACGGCCGGTAGATCATAAACCGCGGATCTTCACCTAATGACCGGTACTTGCTCGTCTGGACGACGCCGATGATTTCCACCTCGACAGGTTCTCTCGAGCTGCCAACGCCGATCGTCTTACCTACTGCGTTCTCGCCGGGCCAGAGACGTCTGGCGATCTCCTCGTTTATGATCACCACGTTGGGCGCACCGCTGTTATCGCTCTCGGTGAAGTCTCTGCCGGATAACAGCGAAATGCGCATCGTCTGGAAGTAACCCGGAGTCACTATCGAAGCTTCGGAGCGTCTGATGCCATCGCCGCGTTCCTGTGGGCGGCCGGGCAGCGTAAGAGCCGTTTGGGCATTCGACAACGAGAGCGGCAGGATGTTTATAGCCCCGGAAGATACGACACCTGGCATGCCTGCAACTCTCTCGTGCAAGCCTCTAAAGAATTCTCGTCCCTGCGCCTCATTGAAACTGATGACGTCAACATCGTAGAGCACGACCCCGACGCCCTCGGGGTCAAAACCCACATCCACCGTCCCCGCCTCTCGCAGTCCCCTCAACAGCAGACCGGCACCCACCAGCAACAGCGCCGATACCGCTACTTGGATACCGACGAAGCTTCCGCGCAGACGCGTTCCCGAGCTGCCGGACCCGGCCGAGTCGGAGTAGAGCGCAGTTGAAAGATTCGGATTGGACGCTTTCAACGCCGGCGTCAGACCGAACAACAGGCCGGTACCCAGGGTCAGCGCGAGCGTGAACATCAGGACACGAACATCCGGAGAAAAATCAAAGACCAGCGGTACCTCGATGGGTAACCGCACGTTCGATAGGATTCCGGTCGTCCAGTAGGAGAACGCGATGCCTACTCCTCCACCAACAACGAACAACACGATACTTTCGGTGAGAAGCTGCCCGACGATGCGCGAGCGGCTTGCACCCAACGCCTGCCGAACGGCAATCTCTTTTCTGCGGCTGCTCGCACGAGAAAGCAACATGCTCGCGACATTGAGGCTGGCAATCATCAGAATCAAGCCGGAGATGCCAAGCAGTAGCGCCATGAACGCTGACACAGGTCCAGTCGCCGCCAGCAGGTTCGAGTACGGACGAACGTCGGCTCCCTGCCCTTCTCTCTCCTCGGGAAGCTCCTCTTGCAGCCGATGCCAGATCACATCAGCGGCGTTTTGCACCAGTTCGACCGACCCTCCCGGCTGCATTCTGCCGATTGTCTCGAGCGAGAGTAATTTTCTTGCGTCTCCAACACTGGCTTCCGCAAACAGTGATCGCGCTGACAGCGGAATAAACGCTCCTACACCAGCGATGGATATGTGGCCGGTGAAGCCCTCTTCAGCCACTCCCACGACCGTGAAGGAGCGGGAGTTGAGATTCACGTTGGTTCCGACTATGGAGGAGTCACCGCCAAAACGATTCTGCCATGTTCCATAACTGAGGACGACGACAGCCGGATCTCCGCCCGGAGAGTCTTCCTCAGGCAAGAAAAAGCGTCCCAATGCAGGCCGCGTGCCTAGGATGCTGAAGTAATTCTGTGTCACCATCTGTCCGGAGAGAATCTGAGGATCGCCGTCGGATGTGAGACTACCGCCAAAGATGTCGTACGCAGCGAGACCGGTCAGTCCGTTATCGGAGGTGGCGTAGGCTTCATACTCATCAAATGGGAAGGAGTGAAAGCTGGAGCCATCCCGATTGATGCGGTGAAGCGTGACCAGCTCCTCGTGGTTCGGTAAGCCGTTCGGCGTGCGGAAGATAAGAGAGTTGGCCACACTGAATATGGTGGTCGTCGCTCCGATGCCGAGTGCGACCGTCAGCACGGCAACGGCCACAAAGACAGGCGACTTGCCCAATGTACGCACAGTATACTTCACATCTTGGATTAGGGTTTCCATAATACTTGCCGTCTCCCGATTTTGATTCGACTTCGTGGGACGCCACGCTGAATAACAGGCTTCACAGCATCATACGCGGGCTATGGAGGCTAAGTGTCAGCGGACTGTCAGCGTTCCGTCAGCCTTTGACTGTACTATGAATAGACAATGTCACCGTTACCCGTCACATGTTTTTACAGCGAGGGGGACGGGAGGCGCGCTCCCTCTACAGAGAAAGACACGGCGAGTGAGCGATCTGTGAGTTTGAGGCTGGCTGCGGTTAGGAGCTTTGCGGTTCGACGAGTTTACTCGTGCGTCGAACGGCATCGTGCCAGTGAGCCGTGATAAGCCTGTGCGCGAGCGCGGAATCCCCCCGGGACACCGCCGCAATAATCTCCTCGTGATCCGCAAGCGACTGTTCGTAGGGGGCATCTGACCTCATACCGTAGGCCCATTCGTAACGCTGAACGTGCGGGCGTACGGCGTCGTACAACATCCGGAGGCGTGGTCCAGCACATACATCCATAAAACAAATATGAAACTTGGTCTGGAGTTCGAACACGAGATCGCGGTCGCGGGGCCGCGCGGATGTTGCAGCACGAAGTTCTTCGTTAGCGGTTTGCAACGCGTCCGTGAGCCGAGACCTCTGACCTTCGCCGAGTTGCGCGACACCGCTAATGGCAAGCGCTTCGAGAGCGCCGATGACATCCCAGAGTTCCGCCACATCGTTCGCTGAGAGCGCAGCGACTTGCAACTCCGTCCGCCGGCCCCTCGTCGAGGGCACCAAAAAACCCTCACGCTCGAGCCGCGCAAGCGACTCGCGAATGGGCGTACGACTCACGCCTAACTGCTCAGCCAACTTGAGTTCCACCGCCTTGGCGCCTGGCGGAAGCCGCCCGCGGATAATGAGATCGCGCAGCGTAAGATACACGGCTTCGGTACGCTCCCCGTGAGCGGAACGCTTATCAGCCAACGAATCGACATTAACTACTGAACTCAACTCTTCATAGATCATATTGGATGCAATACGTCATTATCGTCAACTTACTTGCATATAATATGGATTTAATCTACCTTAATTCCCCATTGTATACAACCAACAACCAATGCTGGTGATTGCCCATGCGTCGAAACCACGCTTCCAATTCGTCTCTGCCTCTCATCTTCATCGGGTCTATAACCGCGATCACTCTGCTCGGCCGGACCAATGAGGGGACCCACAGCCAAGGACAGATACCAACGTGCCCGCCCGCTCTTGCCGGCGGGTGGACCGCTGATTTCCCGGCAAGAAACGTGTTCAACGTGGAGATCGGCATCGCGGCTCAACCGACCGGCCATACGGCCCACTTTCGGTCCGCCGGATCCGACGAAACCGGGATACCAATCTGGATGGACGGAGACCGTCTGCGGTTCCAGTCCGAAGCACTTCCGATCTCATTTAGCGGGACGTTCTCTGCGGACAGCTCATCGGTACACGGCTTCATTTATCACGGCTCCGATGCAATCCATCTACATCTTCATCGCGCCGAAGGTGAAGCAGTGGATGTGTGGGAGACAACGTGGACTCCGCTCGCCGTGCCAGACGAAACATTGGCGATCGACTTGTTCATAGAAGAGGATGCCGGCCAACAGGCCGCTTTTCTGTTCTGGCGCGATCCGCGTGTTGGGAGACCGTGGACCTACGGCCTTCAATGCGAAGGCAACCGCGTAACGTTCAGCGAAAAGAATCTGGGACAGGTCTACAGCGGCGAATTCGATCCTGATGACGACCACATCCAGATGACAGTTACGGCGATGGGAAGCTCCGCTCCAATCAGCTTCGGACGATTAGACGAAGGCGCGCGTACCGGACCAGCTCCGCGAGTACCGGGCAACGCTGCCTACATGCATCGTGCCCCCGAGAGTACCGGAGATGGCTGGCGTACCGCCGATCCGTCGAGCGAAGGCATGGATACCGCATTGCTCAGTGACTTGGTAGCAGACATCACCGACGAGAGCCTGACGCTGACACATGGCGTTTTGATCGCCCGGCATGGGCAACTTGTTTTCGAGGAGTACTTCTACGGCTTCGACAGAGACACATGGCACGACATGCGATCCGCCTCAAAGAGCCTGACCTCGGCCCTAACCGGAGTTGCAATCGACCGGGGCAGCATCGCCGGCGTCCACGCACGCGTGCTGGATTTCTTCCCGCGTTATCAGTCCTACCAGAATTGGGACGAGAGAAAAAGCGAAATTACCGTGCAACATTTACTGAACATGAGCTCTGGGCTGGATGTGGACGACGCCAGTCGTACGTCCGTTGCGTCCGAGTCAGCTTTTCAGGAACAGGCCGCGCAACCGGACTGGACGAGGTTCGCACTCGACGCACCCGTCGTGGCAGACCCCGGCTCACATATGATTTACGGCACCGCTAATCCGCACATACTGGGAGGTGTCATCGAACACGCCGTCGAGATGCCACTGCAAGAGTTCACGGAGCAATACCTCTTGGACCCGCTCGGTGCCGAGCGCTACCGAATATTTCTGGATCCCACAGGCCGCGCTTACGGAGGAGGCGGCATTTACCTGCGACCGCGCGATATGGCAAAGTTCGGTCAAATGTATCTCGATGGAGGAGTGTGGAACGGCACCCGTATCCTGTCCGAGGAATGGGTTGATCAGTCTCTTGTCGTACGCGGTCGCCTAGAAAACATACGCAACATGGAATACGGTTATCTCTTCTGGCATCGGAGTTATACGGTTGGAAACGAAACGATCGAGTCGTTCGAAGCTCGGGGCGCCGGGGGTCAATTCATATTTATCGTTCCGTCACTCGACCTGGTCGCCGTTATCACCTCCGGTAATTACAGGAATGGCCGGTTCAACCAGCCGGAGGAGATAATGGAGCGCTACATCCTGCCTTCGATAATCGAGCCAAACGGACAATAGCTTCAGAGTCCTTTACCTCGTTGCACCGGTCCGAATTCCTGGACGTCCACTCGAGAACCCGTCCAAGTCTGGAAGGAAAGTGTTGATAGATGTTGGATCTTGGTGGAACCAGGCTACTTCGGGCCAACGACTCGATGTTGCGACAGGTCAGCGCGAGCCTATCTTTCCCGATCCTTCCAATTCCACCATTTGAGCAGTTCGGGGTCGTGTACGGTGTTGTTCACATAGTAGACGGCACAGCGGAAAACATAGAGTACGCAGCGGTCGACCTGAACGCCTTTCTGTTGGCAGTGTTCATCGTACATGCGCTGGGGATCTCGTCCCCTAAGATTCGACACTTTCTCGATTCCCAGATCTTCCAGATCCTGGGCAATACTCGGTCCGACTCCGGGAATTTCTTGTAACTCGCTCTTAGTTGCAGGCATACCGTGACTCATGAAGGGTGAGGTCCTTAACGTATCTGCCGGCTACCGAATCCGCCATCGCTACGCGGCTCCACTCCCCGAAACCCATTTTCTATGGGCTTCAAATAACCTAAATAGTTTATGTAAACCCTTTAGGGATTGCCGCTATCTCAGGTACTACGATGACGAATTCCGATCGCAAAACCGGACCCGGTGCCATAGGCCGCCAGTTTCATATATGGAAGAAGGGAAGCGATATGATACACGATTTGTGGCAAGACATACGGTTCGCCGCGCGGACACTCGTTCGCCGCCCGGGATACGCGGCCGCGGTACTTCTGACTCTAGTGCTCGCAGTCGGTGCGACCACGGCAGTGTTCTCGGTCGTGAACGGAGTGCTACTACACCCCCTTCCACATCCCAAATCCGACGAACTGGTACTCGTCTACGAGGTGGACCAGCGGCCCGGGTTCTTCGAAGACGACAACCCAGTATCCGCTGCTAACTTTCTCGACTGGAACGAACAAAACAGCGTATTCGAAGAGATGGCTGCCTTTCAAACTTTCTCGATGACGTATCGAAGCGGCGGTGATCCCGAGCAAATATCTAGCGGCGCTGTGTCGGACGGTTTCTTCCGTTTATTGCGGGCTCAGACTCAACTCGGGCGAACATTTCTAGCCGAAGAGGATGTCCCCGGAAACGACGATGTTGCACTCCTAAGCCACGATTTTTGGCGCACCCGATTCAACGCTGACTCCAACATTGTAGGCCAGACGATGACGCTGGGTACCACACCGGTTTCAATCGTTGGAGTCTTGCAAGAGGGGTTCGACTTTCTCGACCGGCAGACCTCCGTGTGGATGCCGCTCGGGATGACCGAGACGAGAGCACAGAACCGGCGGTCGCACAACTACAACGTTATCGCCCGAATGAAGCCGGGAATCACCCTGGAATCGGCGCAGCGGGATATGGACCGCGTCGTCGACGGCCTACGCGAAGTGTACCCCGAATTTCTCACCGGATGGGGAGTAAACGTCGTGTCACTAAACGACAGGGTAGTGGGAGATATACGACCTGCACTCCTAGTACTCTTGGCCGCCGTGGGATTCGTGCTTCTAATTGCGTCCGTAAACGTGGCAAACCTCATGCTCGCGCGGGCCGCCGGAGAGCAAAGAGAGATGGCGGTGCGGGCCGCTCTTGGTGCGGGAGGCAGCAGGCTGATAAGGCAAAAACTTTCGGAAAGCCTGATCATATCGATCTTAGGTGGCGGCCTAGGCACTCTCGCAGGCGTGGGAGTGACGCGTCTACTCCTCGCCATCGCACCTGAGAATCTACCGCGAGTAAGTGAGATAGGATTGGACGGACGCGTCCTGGCATTTGCACTTCTCGTATCAATAGCCACGGGGTTGTTCATCGGCTTCATCCCAGCTCTGCAGGCATCGCGTGCTGACGTTATTAGCGGGCTTAAAGAAGGTGGAACGCGGTCGACCGGCTCGCGTGGCCTAAGGAGATTGCGATCAGGTTTCGTTGTAACTCAACTGGCATTCTCTCTCGTGCTCCTGATCTCCGCCGGACTAATGATCTCAACGTTCTCAAGACTGATGGCTGTCGATCCGGGCTTCGAAGCGAGTGGAGTCGCGACGATGAAGATCTCTATAGCTTCGTCAGTGTACCCAACGGTAGCCGATCAGACCGCTATCTACGATGAACTTCTTAGGGCGATTGCAGGCATGCCAACTGTGGAGACTGCCGGCTATACCCGACTTCTCCCGCTTGCCGACTCTGAGTGGACGTGGAGCGTTCAGATCATCGGCAAACCTGAACAGCAAGAAGGTGAGAAGCGAGACTACGGCTTCCATGCGATCAGCTCCGACTACTTCCAGACAATGGGGATCGCAGTTACACTCGGTCGTTCTTTCGATCAGTTCGATAGGGCCGATGGACGCGGAGTCGTCGTGATTAATGAAGCCCTTGCACGTCGGTTCTTCGACGAAGATGAGAATCCCATCGGCAGGCAGATGTACGTCATCAGCTTACCTGACGAAATACTGGATATCGTGGGAGTAGTAGAGAATGTACAACACTACGCACTCGATAGAGAGGCTGAACCCGCGTTCTTTCGGCCTTACCACCAGATCACCTACGACTGGTTCTTGGGAACGATGTCTCTGACCGTGCGCACTACCGGCGATCCGCTCGCTATCGTACCGACAGTCCGCAGCATCGTTCGCGATGTCGATCCCACGATCGTCATCAGTGACGTATCCACGATGACCGGGCGAGTGGACCGATCGGTGGCACGCACTCGTTTCGCTATGACCCTGCTCGCTGCATTTGCTGTGGTAGCTTTGGCGCTAGTAGTAGTGGGCATCTATGGTGTGATCAGCTACACGGTAGGCCAACGCTCCAAGGAGATCGGCCTGCGAATTGCGCTAGGTGCAAATCCAGCTCGTATCGTGTCTCAGTTCATGGGAAGCGGATTCCGGTTGATTGTGGCCGGACTTGGACTTGGCATAGTGGGAGCTCTTGCCTTCACACGATTCCAGGCCAGCCTTCTGTTTGGAGTCCAAGCAGTGGATCCCATTACATACGCCGCTGTCACAGGTCTTCTCGCGACGGTAGCCTTGCTCGCGACCTTTGCTCCCGCAAGGCGGGCTAGCAAGGTTGATCCGATGGAGGTGTTGAGGGAGGAGTGACCGCCGAAGACGTGGCTACCGGACTCGCACGTCTAATACCGCAGTTGTGAATTCAAAGATCTAGCTACTAACTGCCCGACCGCCGGTACTCAGCGGGAGTAAATCCGGTCGCTCTCCTGAACACTTTCGTGAAGTGGCTCTGATCCGCAAAACCAGCATCTAGAGCAACCGTGGAAAGCGGGGCGTCATCTTCTCTCAGGCGTCTGGCCGCGTAATCGACACGGATCCTCCTAAGTCGTTCACCCATGGACTCTTTGAAGTAGCCTCGAAAGGCACGAGATAGTCTAACTGGGCTGACATCTAGGTCCTCGGCAACGGCGGCTATCGTTAGCGGACTCGCGAATTCCTCGTGCACTATCTCGTCCGCCGCCTTTAACCATTCTGGTATTCGTGGATCCAGTTTACGGTTCTCGGCCAGTAGCGACCCCATCAATTCAAGCGCGAGGCCTTCGACCGTGAGGTCGCTGCCTGGTTCCCGCCTCCGAAAGACCCTGTGCATGCGGAGTCCTAGCCAAACGAGTTCACCGCTGTGCCGATCGACCGGTTCATCAGGCACTTCATCATATTGGCGCATGCGGTTAAGCCATTCGGGCTTGAGCTGGATGTTGAAACAACGCCCGCCGCTACTCCCAATGCGTCCTCGATGAAGGTCCCCAGCAGGATGGAACACGA
>JACZUR010000072.1 GCA_022573095.1 Gemmatimonadota bacterium
ACTGCCGCACGCACGATCTTCGTTGAGGTCCCGAACGAGTTGCCGTCCGAGGCAATTGAGACGGTTGCACACGTCTTGAACGAGCGGCTGACCGGATTGAGGTTGGATGAAATTCGGCGCTCGGTGAAGCACCGGCTTCGCGGTGCAGGGGATTGTGCCACTGAGACCGAGTTGCTGAACATCTTCGTCGAAGAAGCCGAGCAGCTCTTCACTGTTTCGGGTGACAGCGATGTTGTGATGGGTAGCGCACAGATGCTTGCGGGCCAGCCCGAATTTCACTCCAACGAAAAGATGCGTGAACTGCTGCAGCTGACTGAAAAGAAGGATGTTCTCAGTAATGCGTTGAGGGCGCGGAGTAAGACGGGGTTGAGTATCACGATCGGCACCGAGCATACGAATCCCCAGCTGAGTGAGTTTACGATCGTCACTACGACCTATCGGCACGGTACGTTGTCGGGGGTGATAGGTGTGATGGGTCCGACACGCATGCCATATGACAAAGTCGTGTCGTTGGTCGAATACACATCCAAACTCGTGGAAAAATTGGGCGAGAGACAGTAGCAGCATGGCTCAAGACTACTACGAGTTGCTTGGTGTCAGGCGGAACGCCTCGGAAGACGAGATAAAAAAGGCCTACCGGAAGATGGCCATGCGGTACCACCCGGACCGCAATAATGGCGACAAGGACGCCGAGGCGAAGTTCAAGGAGACGTCGGAGGCGTACGACGTTCTGCGCGATCCCCAGAAGCGATCGATATACGACAGCTACGGTGAGGCGGGCCTGCGCAGGGGCGGCGCCGGTGCGGGTGGTTTCCATCACTTTGATCTCTCCGAGGCGCTGTCTGTCTTCATGCGGGACTTCGGAGGTTTTGGCGGTCTTGACTCGATATTCGGCGCTGGTGGAAGGGGAAGGGCGGACTCGCGCCAAGGACGGGGGCAGGACGTACGCATCCGCCTTCAGATTTCGCTGGACGAGGTTGCCAAGGGCTCGAATCGCAAGGTGAAGATGCGCGCCCTGCAGCGATGTGAAGTGTGCGGTGGTAGCGGTGCTCAAAGAGGGACCCGGCCGACCACGTGTGCAACGTGTGGCGGCGCTGGTGAAGTCCGCCAGGCGGCTCAGTCTTTCTTCGGTCAGTTTGTTTCGGTTGGGCCGTGCCCCAGGTGTAGGGGTGAGGGTACGATAATAAACGATCCGTGCGACGAGTGCCGCGGGGATGGTCGGACGAGACAGGAGCGGGTCGTGAACGTCGAGATACCGGCCGGTATCTCGGAGAACAACTATCTCACTCTCAGGGGTGAAGGGGCGGTCGGTCCCAGAGGTGCCCCGCCAGGTGACCTGATAGTCGTCCTCGAAGTGGAGGAAGACGAGCGGTTCGAGCGAAAGGGCGACGATCTCGTTTACCATTTGCCCCTTTCTTTCAGCGAGGCTGCCCTCGGCGCCGAAGTCGCTGTGCCCTCTCCCTACGGAGACTTTACGCTCAAGATCCCCGCCGGAACGCAGGGTGGAACCGTATTCACCGTACGAGGGAAGGGTTTACCAAACCTCGGCAACGGCGCGAAGGGGTCGTTGCACGTTCGAACTCAGGTCTGGACGCCCGCCAAAATATCGGGCGAGCTACAGGAGTTGTTCCAACGGCTCTCGAAGATAGAAGGCGACCCGCCCAAGGAGGCCGGAATCGGTAGGAGGTTCTGGAACAAGATGAAGGAGACGCTGGGCGCGTGAGCAAAGCGGCCTCCCTCTCCTTCTCTTCTCCCTTAGGCCAGTCCTCGCTCGATCAACTAGAGTTCCGCAAAGTCCTCCGAATCATAGGTAAGCACGCAATAACCTCATTCGCTCGAGAAGCGCTCCTCGAGAGAATCCCCTCTACGAACGCAGCGGACGTCGAACGGGCGCTCGAAACCGTTTCGCAGTTAGCCGACCTCTTGAGAGACGGCGACGGGTTTACTCCATACAACATTCCCGACATCCGCGGACATCTTGAAGTGCTCGGGATCGAGGGAAGCGTGCTCGAAGCATCTGCTCTTATCGAGATCGGGAGCTTCGTTGCGTCGGCACGCGCCACCTGCAGTCAACTAGAGCGAATCGAACCCGAAGCGCCCATCCTCAGGTCATATAGGTTCGAGATACCCCCTCCCGACATTGAAGAGGCGATCGACCGGTCATTCGACAGCGACGGCAAGGTAAGTGACTCGGCTTCTACGGAACTTGCACGTACGCGTTCCAAGGTCCGAGATGTCAGGAACCGTCTGGTCGCTCTGTTGGAAGACACCCTTAGCGCAATAGGTGGGGCTGGCTCACCACGCGCCGCGACGGTGACGGTTCGTGGCGATCGCTATGTGATTCCAGTTCAGCGGGAAGCGAAGTCACGGGTCGGTGGTATTGTGCACGGCGAATCGGCCAGTGGCGCAACACTGTTTGTCGAGCCCGCGGCTGCGGTGGAAATGGGTAACGAGCTGACGAGTTGGGAGGCGCGTGAGAAACGCGCCGAACTCGCGGTCTTGAGAGAGCTGACCGAGCGCCTTAGACCCTACGCCGATGTGCTCGATGAAGGGTGGCGGACGTGTGTGAGCGTCGACGAGGTTTACGCGTGCGCCCGGTATGCGGCGGAGAACGGTTCGGTGAGGCCCCAACTGGCGGGCTCCGGCGAGCGAATGGCACTTAGAAACGCTAAGCATCCGATACTCGTGGATGGCGGTGTCGAGGTAGTTCCCTTCACATTCGAGCTGGGCGGAGCGGAGACCGTATTATTGCTGAGCGGGCCCAACGCCGGCGGTAAGACCGTCTTGCTCAAGACTACGGGTCTGGTATGTGCTCTCGCACAGTGCGGAGTCATCCCTCCCGTTGGAGAAGGCACCGTGTTGCCCGTATTGAACTGGATATTCACCGACATAGGCGACAACCAGTCAATCAGTGCTTCACTCTCTACGTATAGTGCCCATCTCGAGGCCCTCAAGGCCGTTCTGGAAGGGGCCGATAGGCACGGGCTAGTTCTGATCGACGAACTGGGGACGGGCACCGATCCACACGAGGGAGCCGCGCTGGCGGGTGCCGCGCTTCAGGAACTCTGCCGGCGCGGCCCGCTCACGCTTGCGACCACGCATCTCAACAAGTTGAAAGATCTCGCTGCGAGTCGTCCAGATATCGTCAACGCCTCGTTACGATTCGACGAAGAACATCTCGAGCCCACGTACGAATTGGTGACCGGCGTACCGGGACGGTCCTACGGTTTGGCGATAGCCAAGCGACTCGGCATGGCGGCCGGTGTATTGAGTGAGGCCGAGTCCCTGCTCGACGATACTGATCGGAAGATCGAGGAGTTGCTCGCCGATCTCGATGATCGCGATGTCGAGGTTACGCGCAGAGAGCGCGCAAGCGACCTGAGAGAAAAAGAGTTGGCCGCGGGAGCTGAAGAACTGGCGCGGCTAGGGAAAAAGCTTGCGGAACGTGATGAACAGTTATCGCGAACTGAAAAGGAACTCGATAGTGAGGGTCGGGAGAAAGCACGCAAGTTTCTGCTTCAGGCGCGGCGGCGCGTCGAAGACGCCCTGGCGCTTGCGAGAGCCGCCGTGGATGAGGCGACCGCCAGGGAAGCGCGGGGACTCGTGGAGGAGGGAGTTCGCGACGAGGCCACCGAGATTGGGAAGCTGTCCGATAAGTTTCGAGCGAAGGGTTGGAAGGTTAATCTCGGTAAGCAGAACGCCGTGGGCAGTGAGAGGGGAGTCGCTGAGCGAACTACAGGTAGTGCTCCGGGCGGGAGTGGGGGTGGTTACGTCCCCGTTCTCGATGCGGTAACGGAGATCAACCTCCGCGGCATGTCCGGGGAAGAAGCTTCGCGAGAACTCGAACTTGCGCTGGATGCGGCAGTCACGGCGGATCTCGGGTCGCTCAGGATCATTCATGGTAAGGGTAACGGTGTCCTGCGCTCCGTTACGCACGAGGCGTTGGAGGGCGATACGCGCGTATCCTCCTTCGGCTTCGCCTTGCCCAATCAAGGGGGGACAGGTGTGACTGTAGCGGAACTCCGCCCATGAGTGGAATTCCAGAAGAGCTCATCGAACGTGTTAAGGACTCCGCCGATATGATTCACCTCATAGGCGAACACGTCGACCTGCGTAGGACGGGTGCTGACTATAGGGGGCCCTGCCCGTTTCACGGCGGCGAGAAGCGCAACTTCGCCGTCATTCCCCGGAAACAGATGTTCTACTGTTTCGTATGTCATGAAGGCGGCGATGTATTCACCTTTTTCATGAAACACCTGGGTATGGATTACCCAACGGCGATTCGTGACGTCGCGAAACAGTGCGGGATATCCATTCCCGACCGTCCGACGGGCGGGCCGGACCCGAACGAACCGCTGTACAACGCGATGGCTCTGGCCGGCGACTGGTATTCAAGACGTTTGCGTGAGTCTTCAGATGCCAAGGCAGCGCGCGCGCACCTCGAGAAGCGCGGCTTCGACGTGTCAAAACGCCCGGAATTCGGCTTTGGGTTTGCCCCGCGAGGGAACGAATTTATCGAGGCAATGAAGTCGCACGGGGTAAACGCTGATGTGTTGCTCGAGGCTGGTCTGATCGTTAAGCGGGAAGATGATACGACACGCCCCCGTTTCTGGAATAGACTGCTGATTCCCATTCGCGACATAAGGGGGAGGGTCGTTGGTTTCGGAGGGCGTATCCTCTCCGATGGCGAGCCTAAATACCTGAACTCTCCCGACACTAAGATTTTCCACAAGGGGAAGCTTCTCTACAACTTGCACGACGCAAAGCAGGGAATTCGAAAACACGAAAGAGCGATCGTAGTGGAGGGTTACTTCGACGTGTTGGGTTTGCTGGAGGTAGGAGTTGAGAATGTGGTCGCGTCCCTTGGGACAGCGTTTACAGCCGGGCAGGCCGCCCTTCTGAAACGGTACACCAAGGAGGCAACGATCTTGTACGACAGCGACCCTGCCGGACTCAAGGCGACGTTCCGGTCCGCAGACGAAATGCTGCGCGTGGGGCTGCGGGTTTCGGTGGCGACCCTTCCCGACGGCGAAGATCCCGATTCGCTTGCTAGAAGGGGGGAGGGGGGAGGCAGCAAGGCTATTGATGCTATTGTTGCCGACGCCATCGATATCATGGAACGCAAATTGCAGATCTTGAGTCTCAAGGGTTGGCTGGGGGATGTTGCAGGTCGACGCCGGGCGCTGGATAAACTGGTCCCGACTGTTAAGGCGGTATCTGACCACGTTACACGCGATCTCTACGTATCGCGAATTGCGGAGGCTTTGGGGACCACGGTCGAGTCGATAGCGAGGGAAGTGGTGCTGCAGACCAAGCGCCGGCCGCACGCCGCCGGCCGCGCGGCGTCTGCGAACGAAAGCGCTGAACGTGAGAGCCCTAGAGTCGAGGCGTCCGCGGAGCGCGATCTCATCCGGGTGTTGATACACGAACCGGGTTGGCGGTCGAGGGTCGCGGAACAGCTACAGGACACGAGTATCCTGCGCGAGCCGGAGCGCAGTGTCCTGGAGACTCTCATGAATATGGGCCAGGACGAGAGCGCTTCCGATTTACTGGGCATGCTGGATGGTTTACCGAGAAACATATTTCAGCAGTTGATGGACGATCCCGCCGTGAACGAGGCGAATGTAGACGTCATCGTCGCCAGGTCGCTCGACAAGCTGCACGAGATCGAGATGGACAGAGAACTCGAAGAGATCCGGCGGCGAATGCCACTTGAGTCGGAACAAGAGAAAGAGAAATCTTTGCGGCGGTGCGACGAGATACTTTCGTCGCGCAAGGGCAAGGGTAGGTACAAGGGATTCGTGCAGGTTTAATGGTTCGTGCCAACAGGCAAGGAGGAGCGGTGGATCTAGAGCTACAGAGTTTGTTGAACCTTCAAGAGAAAGATCTTGCAGCACAGGAAGTGGAAAATGAGCTTGCTGGCCTACTGCCGGAACTCGAACAGCTCGAAAGGGAACTGGCTGAGGTAGAGTCGGCGCTCGAGGCAGCGCAGGTGGCGCTCAAGCAGGCTGGAAGCCGGAGACAAGAACTTGAAGGGAAGATAGAAGGTTATAAACTCATGCAGGATCGCAAACGCCAGAAGCTCGAATGGGTACGAGGGGCCAAGGAGGCGTCCGAGATCATGGCTGAGTTGGATCTCGCACGATCCGTGCTAGCGAGAGAAGAGGCAGATTGGGTGCGCTCGGCAGACAAAGTACTGGAGGCTGAGGCGCGTGCGACCGAGACGCAGTCGGTCGTGGATGAAGTAAAGGAGGCGCAGGCTCCCAAGCGCGAAGAGATTCTGGCCAAGCAATCCGAGTACCAAATAAAGTTGGATGTCGCTCAGAGTGAGTGCGACAAGGCGAAGCAGTCTGTTCCCAAACCGTTTCTTTCCAAGTATGAGCGAATCTTGAAGGGCAACGCACCCATGGTCCTGTTCGCACTGCGGGGCGGCGCCTGCGGAAACTGCTTTACTGCCGTTCCCATGCACCTCAGGCAGCAGATCGAACACGCTGGAGCAATTGTGAACTGCCAAGCCTGTGGGGTCATGGTGTACGCCATCGCCGAGTGACGCTTTCTCGATCGCGATGGAGTATAAGTGACCAACCCGATCAGAGGCTGGTCGAACAACTTGTCCAATCTCTAAACGTCCCCCGCGTACTTGCATCGCTCGTGGCGCAGCGCGGCTACAGCACTCCTGAAGAGGCGAAGCGCTTTCTGCGTCCCTCGCTCGACTCGCTGCACGATCCCCGTCTGCTTCGGGGAATGGATCGTGCGGTAGAAATACTTGCGCGGGCGGTGGGGGCTGGTGAAACGATATTTGTTCACGGCGACTACGATGTGGATGGCCAGTGTGCGGTAGCTCTTCTTACGAGAACTCTGCGAGTCGCCAACGCTTCGGTGGTTCCGTTTGTTCCGCATCGGATCCGCGACGGATACGACTTCGGCTCCGCCGGGATTGAGGCTGCGAAGAATGCAGGAGCAACAGTTATCGTAACGTGCGACTGCGGGATCACGGCGCGAGATGCTGTTGCTCAGGCCGTCGCCGAAGGGTTCAAGGTCATCGTTACAGATCATCACCTGCCTGGTGAATTGCCTCCCGCCGATGCGGTCATTAACCCCAAGCAGCCCGGCTGTGAGTATCCGTGTAAGGATCTGTGCGGCACGGGAGTGATCTTCAAACTCGCTCAAGCGCTGATACAAGAGTTCTCGCTGTCCGAAAATCTCCAATATCATCTTCTCGATCTGGCTGCACTTGCCACGGTTGCGGACATAGTCCCCCTTCGGGACGAGAACCGCGTGATCGTGCATCATGGACTCAAGGTTTTGGTGGCGTCACAATGGCCTGGCATCAGAGCGTTACTGGAGAGTTCTGGTTTGACCGGCAAAGTCGTCACTGCCGGCCAGGTAGGGTTCATACTTGCCCCGCGGCTCAATGCGGTCGGCCGCATTTCTGATGCCAACAAGGGTGTGGAACTCCTGCTGACCGATGACGGGGACCAGGCGTCCAAGACGGCAGAGTTGCTCGAGCGACTCAACTCTGAGCGAAAGTCTATAGATCAGCGTACGCTCGACGAAGCTATCGAAATGGCGGAGGTCGACGTCGACCTCGAGAACGAATTTGGCATTGTGTTGGCCAGCGATGGCTGGCACCCTGGAGTAATCGGTATCGTCGCCTCGCGTCTAGTGGAGAGATACGTTCGTCCCGTGTTGATGATTGCGATCGATGGCAATGTGGGAAAGGGATCCGGACGGAGCATATCGTCGTTTGATCTTCATGAGGCTCTGTCGAGCTGCTCTGACTTATTAGTGAAGTTCGGTGGTCACAAGATGGCCGCCGGCCTGACGGTGGATGCAAGCTCCATCGGCGCCTTGAGGGAAAGATTCCACGAGGTGACGCGGTCAGCGCTTACTAAAGAAGACCTCGTGCGAACGCAGCGTGTGGACCTGCTTCTCTCGCTCGACGAAGCTGATGACCAGCTCGAGCGCCTGCTGAATCACATGCAACCCTGCGGTAGCGGTAATCCCACCCCCGTCCTGGGTGTGGCGAATGTCCGCGCCGCCGGCTGGCGAAAGTTGGGTAACCGACACCTCAAGTTGACGCTCGATGACGGCGGCGTTAGGCTGCCGGCGATCGGATTCAACTGGGTTGATAGAACGTCGGAACAGATGCTGAACGGCGCGATTGACGTTGCCTTCCAGCTCGATCGAAATGAGTGGCGTGGGAGATCTGAACTTCAAGCCCGTATTGTCGACATCATGGCTAGCGAGCAATGAGAATCATCGCTGGCGACTATAAAGGGCGCAAACTGAAGGCTCCGCGGAGGCGGGCGAGGCCCAGTACCGACATGGTGCGGGAGGCGTGCTTTAGTATCCTGGGATCCGAGATCGTCGAGGCTGATGTGCTCGATGCGCTGATCGCGCGCTGGCATACCACGGGCGCACCGATGGTCGCTCCGCGCGTGGCTGGACGGCGTGCCAATCCGGTGCTGTTCGCTCGCCGTGTCTGGCCCGACTTGCTGGCTGTGAGTGGCGATAGCGGCGGACGTCCGCTGTTCGAGCGTTATGCCGGGCAGGTGGGCTGGGTTGATTGGCCTGACGATATCACTCCCGATATCGATACGTTTGAGGATTATGCGCGGTTGGCGGGGCATGGTGAATGAGCGATATGTGCGCGTCTGCGTGGGGTGCGGTACGCGCGGGGCTGAGGCCGCTACGCTAACGTGGGCCGCTTGAGGTGAAATCAACGTTAGCCGTTTGGGGTTATTTTTCGGGCTAGTGTGCGCTTGAGGCTGATTGTTTGAATCGTAGAGGTGGGGTTTATCTCTATCGGGCGACCACAAGGGTCGCCCCTACAGCAAACATTCAAACGGTCAGACTCGATCCTGCACTAGGGAACGGGTTCCCACTCTGCCTCTATTGTTCGGCCCGCCAAGTCACCAGCCCGGGTTGCGCACTCATCCTCAATCACTGTAAACTTGAGATTGCCGTTTTCAAGTAATTGAACCTCGTAGATGCCAAGCGCGTTTACCACATTATCACATCGGCCTGACGTTTCCACGA
>JACZUR010000269.1 GCA_022573095.1 Gemmatimonadota bacterium
GACGAGCCGCTCGCGCGTGAGGGCATAAGAAGCCTGTTGAGAGGCGATCCCGATGTGATTGTCATTGGAGAGAGCGGCGGTGGTTGGGATGCCGTAAACAAGATACGAGAGCTGCAGCCCGATCTTCTTTTCCTGGATGTGCAGATGCCGGAACTCGACGGTTTCGATATCATAGGGGAAATCGGCTGCGACAGGTTTCCGGCGATCGTCTTCGTCACTGCATATGATGAGTACGCGCTACGCGCATTCGAAGTCAATGCGATTGACTACGTGTTGAAACCTCCTGATCCCGACAGGTTTGCGGAAACGCTGAAGCGGGTGCGAACGCGAGCTGCCGACCCGAACGATCTGAAGGACCAGATCACCAAAGCCGTGAATGACGTCGTCTCGAAGCGAGCATTCAGTGGAAGACTCATGATCAGGGACGGTGGTCGTCTGTTATTCGTGAAATATGAGGACGTAGACTGGATCGAGGCCGCCGGGAACTATCTGAGGTTGCACGCGGGCGCAAAGCAATACCTAGTCAGAGAAACAATGGCCACGATGGTGAATCGCCTGGACGCTACTAGCTTTGTCCGCATACATCGATCTACCATAGTAAACGTCGACAGAATCAAAGAGATAAAGCCGCGGCTCCAGGGCGGCCACGCGGTAGTTCTGCCAGACGGCAAAGAACTTCCCTTAAGTCGAACCTATAAGGAGAAGCTCTTTCACGAGCTAGATCTCTCCCCCTAACCGTCGCTCGTCACAGATTTCCCGAAGTCTGTCACAACATCGTAGACCTCGCTCGAATGCCTGGGCAACTTTCGATCCCCAAGAGTGAACCATTACACAAGGAGATGATATGAGGTCGCTAAGCCTTGCTCTGCCAGTCCTATCAATCCTGGCCGGCAATTCGTCACCACTGCTAGCCCAGCTGCCGGAGGCGCGCCGAGTGAACCAAGTGGATGTTTACCACGGCTTGGAGGTAGCAGACCCATACCGGTGGCTCGAAGCGATGGAATCCAGTGAAACATTGGACTGGGTACGGGCTCAGGACGAGTACGCACGCAGCTTTGCGGCTGAGCTGAGTCACCGAAATCTGGTTCGTGAACAAATTGAAGTGACGGCCGGCGTCAACCGATTCCGAGCCCCGGTAAAGCGAGGTGGTAGGTACTTCTATATTGAATCCGACGGAAGCGGACTCGGCGGATTCAGAGTAATGATGCGGGACGGGCTCCGTGTCCCTGCGCGAGAGCTAATTGGTTACAACGCGAAGCCCGGTAGAAATGTGAGCGGGTTCGTTCCCGATCCCGCCGGCAGGTATGTGGCCTACGGAACTATGATGGGCCAATCTCGATGGGAAAGATGGTACGTGCGGGACGTGGCTCTCGGATCAGATCTCGCAGACGAGATCCGTGGTGTAAATCGGGCTGTCAGCACAGTTGTTTGGGCGCCTGATGGTTCAGGATTCTATTATGGGAAACTTGAAGAGCCGGACTCGGCCACAATGCTCTCAGCGTCGGTCCTGCCGGGAGAGCTGTACTACCACAGGCTGGGCTCCCGCCAAATCGACGACACGCTCGTTTTTTCACCCGAGAGCGATGAGTGGTTTTTCACACACGCCGTCACCGACGATGGGAGATTCCTTGTCGTAACTTCCAGAAAACAGTCTTCAAACAACAATCTGGTGTTTGTTAAGAATTTGACGACGCCCAGAAGCGTATTCATCCAACTGACACCTGAGGCGGACGCGAGCTATGCGCTGGTCGGTAGCACCGAATCGCGGTTGTTGTTCCTCACAAATCTCGACGCGCCCAACAGCCGCGTGATTTCCATCGACTTTGAGAACCCTGCAACCGAGGAATGGGCTGAAGTCATTCCGGAATCCGAGGATGCAGTAGATACCTGGATTGGAGCGCGGGCTGCCGGGGATCGAATCGTCGTAGGATATAGAAAGGACGCGCTGCTCGTGATCAAGCTGTTCAATCTGGACGGTTCAAACAAGCTTGAACTCGATTTGCCTGCCGTTAGATCTGTCTGGACGGGGCTGGTTGGACGACAATGGGAACATGAGGCATTTTACAATCTGAGTGGTTTCGCAGACCCTGGATCGATATACCGTGTCGATCTGGCGACCGGAGAGAGCACGCTGTTCAAGCGGCCCGAACTCGACTACAATCCCGACGACATCGTGACGAGACAGGTATTCTTCACGAGCGCGGACGGTACCAGGGTCCCAATGTTCGTAGCCCACCGGAGGGATCTACCGCTCGACGGTAGTAGACCAGCCCT
>JACZUR010000270.1 GCA_022573095.1 Gemmatimonadota bacterium
ACCCCTCCGGAGGCGCCGGTGGGCTGGCGTTCGAGTTGTCTGTTTCGTTCAAAAGAGTCTCAATGTCATCAATCGGTCTACGTCCCCTGCCGACGTCCACCATCGTCCCAACCATGAATCTCACCACGTGGTGGAGGAATCGATCGGCCTCGACTTCAAAAATAATTCCTTTCTTTTCCGGGCGCTCGTGCCAGGTGGCATCCTGGATGGTGCACTGGAAGTGAGGTTTCGTGGAGTCTAGGGCGGAGAAAGCTCGGAAATCATGCTTTCCCAAGAAGCTCTTTGCACAGGCCTGCAGCTCGGTCCTGTCGATCTGGGCGCTCAACGTCCACTCCCGTCCTCGCCTGAAGGGGGAGTGAGCGGCCGCGTCAAGCCCGATGATGTAGCGATAGCGGCGGCTCGTTGCGCTACGGCGGGCGTTGAAATCTGGAGAAACCTCTCCCACCGTCTCGATCCAAATGTCGTTGGGGAGAAGGGAGTTGAGCGCATGCTGAAGCTCTCCAACGGTCCAATGGTCCGGCACTCGAAAGCTTACGCACTGTGCCAGCGCGTGGACCCCGGCATCTGTGCGCCCGGCGGCTACAACCGGGGTTTGCAAAGTAGTAAGCTGCTCGAGGACCCTTTCGATCTCTCCCTGCACGGTCCGATCGGTTTTCTGACGCTGCCAGCCCGAGAACCTGGTACCGTCGAACTGTATCTTTGCGTAACAACTCAAATGCGGCATATGCCGCATATTAGGGAAGGGTAACGGGCCCAGCAAGAAGCATGGGCTTCCCGGTCACATCAATATTTGCGTATCACACCTACAACGACGCCCTGAATGATCACGTCTTCCTCGTGCGCCCTAATGGGCTGAAACTCCTCGTTGGAAGGTTGCAGCCTGATCCAGCCTCCGGATTCTCGGTAGTATCGCTTGAGGGTGGCGGACGTACCGTCGATCAGGGCAATCACCATCTCTCCGTTGTGGGCTCCGTTCTTGTTGTTGACTATCACGTAATCGCCGTCGTCGATGTGCTCGTCGATCATGGATTTGCCGCGCACCCTGAGAGCATAGGTCGATCCTGTGCTGGCGACGAGTTCGTTGGGAACCGTTATAGTTTCGCGATCTCTCACCGCCTCGATCGGTTGACCCGCGGCTACGATGCCCATCAGTGGGATTTCTGTGGCTCCAGACTGGCCGGGCTGTGTTATCAACTCTATGGACCGGCTCTCAGTAGGCGTGCGGGTGATGTAGCCTTTCCTCTCCAGGTTCATGAGGTGCTCGTGTACCGTAGCCAGAGAAGCGAACGAGAATTCTTCCGCGATTTCCTCGAACGAGGGCGCGTAGCCGTGCGTGTGGATCTGCCGCTCCAGAAAGCTGAAGATCTCGTGTTGTCTCTTAGTCAGGGTCATAGACTACCTCGCACAGCACCGAACGTACACCGAAAAGCTACCCGAATACATCCCGAAGCGCAAGACCCGGCCCGATCGTCCACGTGGATTGCCGAATTGCGGTAAGATGTTTTATTCTACAAGGTTTATGGTAAAGCTCACGAGACCTAGTAGAAGGATCGGATGGAAGATTGGCGTTTTGGTAGAGCGAGAGTGGGGTCTTTAGTGTCCTGGAGATTGCGTGCCCGAATCTACTGATACAGAACAAGAGGTCGACGTCACTGCCGTTGAGGAAATGTTGCACCTCTTCAGTAGGGGGCTTCGGGCCAAGCGCCTCTACATGGAAAACAATCCCGTCTATCAGCAGGCGTTGGAGAGTCTCCAGCAGTCGTTTGCGCCGTTGTGGCGGTCGCGGCCGGATCTCACGCTTGAGTTGACCGAGACAGAGTTTAAGTGTGACGGGCAGACCGTGCTTTCCGAGTCTAATAAATCGGACAGTGTGTCGTGGGTCTTGTACAAGGACGGGATCAGAAGTATCACGCTTCAACCGGGGGTTGAAGAAGAAGAGGTCGTGCTCCTGTTGGGGATCATCAATACCGCCAGGTCGCTTACCGCGGAATCCTCCGACGATCTGCTGACATTGTTGTGGGAAGAGAGCTTCCTGTTCATCAAGTACGATTTTGTGGAGCTAGGTTTCAGCGATATTGAGCCCATCGAATCGAAGGCCTTCACGCCGACTGCGACGCCGGCCCAGGTCCAGAAGCGGATAACGGAGGAAACTGAGAGCGGACCTGGAGGCCGGGCGGCTACCGCGGTCGCGGATGATGGTGACGGGATGAAGCCCTACTTCCTCGAGCCCGAAGAGATAGAGTACCTTCGGGCCGAGGTTGAAATCGAGTACG
>JACZUR010000073.1 GCA_022573095.1 Gemmatimonadota bacterium
TCCGGTCCTGGCTTGCTGACGCGCGTACTTGTGAACTATCTAGGTGCTATCGGAGTGCCGCCACGGGCCACCAGGAGTTCGGTCTTTGATGCGGCTGATTCTTACCTCGACGATACGCGCGAAGCTCTGTCGCAGCTCCCGAGGTAGTGAGATGAGGTTGGGTTGTAGCTAACGCGACGAGAGGCTGGCCGGCTTACAACTCCTTCATCCAATTTTCAGAGTCGATCAATTCAGTACAGATGTCCTGAGCACTGCGTCTGGCAGCCTCGGCAGTGAAGTTGATTCCGATCCTGTGCCTCAGTACGGAAACGGCTACGTCCTTGATGTCGTCCAGGTCGGCCATTGGGCGCCCGTCCATGGCTGCGCGCGCTTTCGCGCCGAGTACTAGATACTGAGAGGCTCGGGGACCAGCACCCCACTGCACGTACTCCCTGACGAAATCCGGGGAGCGGTCATCTTCGGGCCGGGTCATCCTCGCCAAAGCCACTCCGGCCCTCAAAATCGGCTTGGGAGCTGGGATGCGGCGGACCAGGTGCTGCATCTCTATTAGGTCTTCGCCAGAAAGGACCGGTTCGATCGGATGGGCTTCGTCGCTCGTAGTCTCTTCGACGATGCGCTCCTCTTCTTCTCTCGAGGGATACCCAACGGGCAATTCCAGCATGAAGCGATCCAGCTGCGCCTCCGGCAGCGGATACGTGCCCTCTTGCTCAATCGGATTCTGTGTTGCCAGGACAAAGAACGGCTCGGGGAGCGCGTAAGTCTCCCCGGACGCTGTGACGGCGTGTTCCTGCATTGCCTGAAGCAGCGCTGCCTGGGTTTTGGGAGGGGTACGGTTGATTTCATCGGCGAGGACTATGTTCGTGAATACGGGACCGCGGACGAACTTGAATGCGCGTTTCCCCGTAGTCGCATCCTCTTCGATGATCTCCGTCCCGGTGATATCCGACGGCATCAGATCCGGTGTGAACTGGATTCTGGAAAACTCTAGCGACAGTGTCTCCGCAATGGTGGACACCATCAGCGTCTTGGCGAGTCCGGGTACTCCGACGAGCAGGGCATGGCCCCCGGAAACGATAGCGGTTAGAATGCCCTCGAGAACCTTCGTCTGCCCGACGATTCTCTTGGCGACCTCGTCCATCAGCCGCACTTTGCCGCTGGCAAGCTTGTCAAGAAGCTCTATATCCCTGTCTGCAGATCTTAGCGGTTCAGCCGTCAAGAATTCTTCTCCTCTAGTAGGTCGGCAGGATGTAGTACAATCCAAACGGTGGTAATGTTGCAGCCGTTTCCTGCCCCTGAAAATGTAAAGATACGTCCAGTTCGCCCGTGTGTGGACTTGCTTGCGAATTCTGTGCCATCTGGTACATTTCCGTCCGGTTTTATGGGACGAAGACACAGTCCGGGTCGCGATTTAGGGGCAGGTTACCAACACCTCGCTCTCGGCCTTACATTTGCCGCTGGCGTCGTTTTCTTCACCCTCACCGGCGTGTTTCTAGATCGGCGACTCGGTGCCACACCTCTGTTTACGCTCATCGGAACGGCTACCGGCGCCACGTTGAGCTTTCTCAACGTGTACTGGAGGCTGAAGGCGGAAGCGGAAGAAAGACGCAAGAAGAAACCGGGTGAGGACCGGTGAAGACTGGTGTTCTTGGGTTCTCGCTGACCGTGGCGGTAACCGGCACGCTCGTTCTAGTTTGGGGTGCAGAGACTGCGGTTAGCGCGGCGTCGTTCGGGCTGCTCGCAACCGCGATCCAAGTAGCGTCAGTCGCTGCGGTAAGACCTGTGTGGAACGCTGGCTTCACGCGCATGTTAGCTCGCTGGGGTATGGGGATGGGCTTGAGACTGTTGGGTGTAGTAATGATCGTCGTGGCCGTGACTGTGAACGGGGAACTGTTCCAGCCTCTTCCCGCGGCGTTTGGGTACTTGGGAGTTCTGATTCCGCTGCTGTTTGTGGAGACGAAGCTAATTACATGATTCAAGAACGGGTTGATGTTGGTCAAGTGGTTCTGCACCACACTGCGGATGCCTATGCGTTGGACTTCGAACCTCTTTTCACAATCAGTTGGCATCGCTGGCCGGATATACACTTTGGAACACTGACCCTCAATCTGACGCCAACAAAGCACGTAGTGTTCATGGTGTTGGCGGCGACTTTGGTCTTCTTTACCATGTGGCTTACAGGGAAACAACTTGAGCGCCAGCGCGCGAGCGAGAACGCTCCTAAGGGTTTCGCGAATGCCATGGAGGCGTTCGTTCTCTTTGTGAGAGATGACATTGCCATCGCGAACATCGGTCACGAAGAGGGAGAAAAGTACGCACCGTTCGTCATGGCTCTCTTCTTTTTCATTCTATATAGCAATGTGTTGGGATTGCTTCCGTGGGGCTCCGCCGCAACCGGCAACCTCGCGGTTACCGGTGCGCTCGCCATTTTGTCGTTTGTCGCAATTGAGGTTGGCGGTCTGATGAAGCTGGGCGTCGGCGGCTACATGCGGACGATTTTCCCCAAGATCCCCGGAATTAGCGGCGCCGGTGCGGTGGCCATGTCGCTTGCAATGGCGCCGATTGAAGTGCTGGGTAAGTTGGTCAAACCGTTCGCGCTGGCAGTTCGTCTCTTTGGTAACATGACGGCAGGACACTTCGTTATCCTGTCTTTGTTCGGAATAATCTTTCTGTTCGGACACCTCCAGGTCTGGAACTGGGCCATCGGTATTGTGACTGCAGGTCTCGTCGTCGGCATCATGTTGCTGGAGCTGTTCGTTGCGTTGTTGCAGGCTTATGTATTCGCGCTGCTGACCGCCACGTTCATAGGGATGATGCAGCATGAGCACTGATGGATGGTTAGAGGGTTAGTGGGCTTGAGGGCTGGGAGGTCCAACCCTCCTACCCTCTAACCTTCCCACCCTCTTCGTTCGGATCGCGTGCTTCGCTCCGTACGACATGTACCCGGTCGGGTGACCGGGGAGTTCCGCTGGTTCGATAGAACCGTTGGCGGATGATCGCAAACGGCCGTTCGGGAGAGGCGATCGGGTTGCGGTAAGCGCACAGTGATGACAATCTCCCCGTGCTGAAAGGGATGAAACAATGTTGATGAACATGCTGGCGATGTTGCAGGCCGCTCAGATCGACACGGCGGTGGAAGTTGCGAGGAACACGAACGCGTTGCTGGGAGCCGGGATCGGCATCGGCCTGGCGATCGTTGGTGCGGGTATCGGACTTGGTAGGATTGGCGGTCAGGCAGCTGAGGCGATTGCCCGTCAGCCTGAGGCGGAGGCAGGTATCAGAGGTGCGGCGCTGCTGATCGCGGTGTTGCTCGAAGGTGCCACGATCATCGCGCTTGTATTCGCGCTTCTGTTCAAGCTGATCTAAGTGGCGGCCCAGATGACCCTTGCGTTACTGGCTCTGCAGGAGTCTCACGATGCGGGTGAGAGCTTTGGTACGCCCTTCACGGTAAACTTCGGTCTGTTCTTTTGGACCTGGGTCGTTTTCATCGCACTATTTTTTGTGCTCAAAAAGTTCGCCTGGCCTGCGATCGTTCAGGCTACTGAGGAAAGAGAGCACCGCATCAAGCGGCAGTTGGAAGATGCCGAGAAGATGAACACGGAAGCCAAGGATGCGTTGGAGGAGCACAAGAAGCTTCTTGCTGGTGCGAAGGCTGAAGCCCGGGCGCTGGTAACCGAAGCCAAGACGATTGCGCAGAAGGAACGTGAACAACTGCTGGCCAAGGCACGGGAGGAACAGCAACAGGTTCTCGAACGCGCCAAGCGCGAAATCCACGCTGAGCGCGACGCAGCGGTCGCAGATTTGCGGCGTGAGGCGGTTGATCTGTCGCTCGCCGCGGCGTCGAAGCTTGTCGAAGAAAACTTGGACGACAAGGCGAACCGCAAGTTGGTGACGGAGTATCTCAGTTCTTTGGAGCGTAACGGTTGAGAGAGCCCACCATAGCCCGCAACTACGCGGACGCCCTCTTTACCACCGGTGAGCGTACTGGCGATACAGGCAAGTATGCAGAGCTCATCGAGGGGCTTGCCGGAGCCATCGAGAGTGACGACACGATAAGGATTACCCTCGAATCTCCGCGCGTGTCGAAAGTGGCGAAGCAGGAGATTATCTCAAAGGCGCTGAAGGACAAGGCGCCGGTGGAATTCATACGCTTTCTTATTGCGGTTATCAAACGTGGCAGGCAGGGGATAATTCCAGCCATCAGCCGAGAGTATCTGTTGCTCGTGGACGCCAAGTTCAACCGTGTGCACGCGGGTGTTTCAGTGGCTCGCCAACCCAACAAGCAGTTGCAAAAAGACATCCAGAAACTCCTCTCGGAAGTACTCGGCAAAGAGGTTATCCCGCACTACAACGTCGATGAACGGATAATCGGCGGCGTGGTCGTCAAGATTGGCGATCGCACGATGGATGGATCGATACGGCGTAAGATCAAGAAACTCCGCAAGCAGATGTTGTCTGGGTAAAGGGAACCGGCAGCTCGATAACAAAACGGCGGTGTCTTCTGACTCCGCCGTTTTGCATTACAAAGGGAAATGTTCTTTTAGAACTCCACCGTCGGCACCTCCCGCGCCTCTTCTGACGTTACCTCGAAGTATTCCCGCGGTTCTGAGCCTATCGCCTTGGCTGTTAGCACCGAGGGAAACCGTCGGATGAAGGCGTTGTACTCCCTCACCGCTGCGTTGTAGTCCTGCCGCGCGGTCGAGATGCGGTTTTCGGTTCCCTCGAGCTGGTCTTGAAGCGTGCGGAAGTTCTCGCTCGACCGCAACTCTGGGTAAGCTTCGCTGATAACCAACAGCCTTCCCAGTGCTCCGGTCAACGCCTGGTTGGCTCCAGCCATCTGCCCCATATCGCCCGACTGTATTGCACCACCGAGCCGGGCTCGCGCGTCGGCGATCGCTATAAAAACCTCTTGCTCCTGAGTGGCAATACCCCGTACAGTTGCGACCAGATTGGGAATCAAGTCGGATCGGCGCTGCAATTGAACTTCGATCTGACTTTGGTATGCGCTGATGTTTTCGTCGTAAGTCTGAATGCGGTTGTAGCCACAGCTTGAAAGGGACAGTGCGGCAAGGCCGAGAAACAATCTTTTCATTTACGTCACTCCATCTCTTGTATAATCTGCGTCACGCCGCATCGACGTACGCTGCCAACTCCTCGATTGCGTCAACATAGTTGGCTCCTATCACATCATACGGTTTGAGTGCCTTCACGGTTGCACCTGAGATTTTCTGGATCACCCACTCAAAGGCCGTTTTGTCGAGGTCTGCGATCTCCGATGCCTGTTCGACCAGGCCGGCGGGGTCCTTTGCCGGCTCACCGCCGTCGAGGCGTACGAGCGCGCGCATCAACACGAAAAACGTAGATGCGGAGTCGATCAGTAGCATGGTGAGAGCTTTGCCATCCGGCGCCCGGGTGGCGTATTCGGCCCGCAACTGGAGCAGTTTGCCCCTTACCTCGCGCTCCAACTCTTGTCGCAGGTCGGCGCGCGTTGTCGTAAGCTCTTCAAAGGGATCATCCCCTTTTATGAGGCGGTGCGCCTCGCGCATGTCCTCGATCTCAATGGGAAAAACGTCGGTTGAAGCTTTCCACCCTGCCTCGGAGAATATCAGCGGCACGGGATTTCGTTTCTTTGCCCAGGCTGAAAGTGCAGGCTGGATCGGTCTCAGCGCCGCAGTAGAAGCATCGTCGAGGATGATCAAGACGTTCAGGTCCTGGTGCGCCGGAGCGAAGCCGCCTCGTAAGGCCGTGCCAAACAACAGCAGCGATCTGAGGTTGTCGCCTAGACAGCTCTCTAATTCTTGTGCCAGTTTTTCCGCGGACTCGATCTTGTTAGCCATTAGAAACTCCCTGACGCTCCGCCGCCGCCGAATCCTCCTCCACCTCCGAAACCGCCAAAGCCTCCACCGCCAAAGCCTCCACCGCCACCGAAACCGCCGCGGTATCGTCCGCCGCCGAGCATAGCACTGAGAAGGAAGAACTGCCAGAAACCCCTTCGGCGGCCGAACACGAGAAAGATAATGATCAGGACGATCCACTGTATCGGGAAACCTCTACGGCGGCTGCCCGTCCCTGTCGGCACCCGTGCAATTTCTCCGGTCAGCTCGAACCCGAATTCGCTCGCATACGCCTGAGCCAGCAGCTGGACCCCCACGGCCAAGCCCCGGGCGTAGCTGTTGGACTGGACGGACGCCCGTCCGACCTGGTCCCGAATCCGGCCGGCAAGAGCGTCGGTGATGAATCCCTCGGAACCTATTCCCGTTGCTATGGCCAGATCCGCTCTGCCGTCTCCGGGCCTCGATCCGGGCATCAGAAGCAGGACGACTCCTGCGTTGCTACTGGCGTCTCCTACCTGCCGTTGCGCTCCTATGCCCCACTGGCGCCCGATATCGCGCGCCACGTCTATCGACGCCCGGCCTTCGAGATCAGTGAGTGTTACGACCGCAATCTCGCCGCGGGACTTTTGCCGGACTTCCTCGATCAGGATCGACATCTGCCGCTCGATCGATGGGTCAATGATTCCGGCGAAATCGTTAACGTATCCCCGGGGGGCCGGAAGCTGGAGTTGCGCTGCAAGAAGCAGAGCTGCAAATGTGAACATGGAAAGAAGATAACTAAAATTCCGCGTTGCATCGAAGCTTGCGTGCCAGCTAACTTTCACTGTGTCCCGCGACAGAGTAGGTACCGCAGTTTTCCGATCGCTGAACAGGCGTGTTGTTAGCTACCAAGCGAGCTGTGCGCAAAAGGCAGGTAGGAGTGGATCGTAGATCTCCCACCGATTTCTTGGTGGGTCGTGAAGGAGATCGGAGGGGTTTCTTCAGGGAGACCCCCGGCCGTCTGATCCGCGAAGTAGCGGTCCGCACCGAGCGCCGTGGCATTAGTCAGAGATACTTCCGTCCTCCCGGGGCCCTGGCGGAAATAGAGTTTCTCGCCACCTGTACCCGGTGCAACGAGTGTATCGAAGTCTGCCCCGTTGACGCGATCACGAAAGCGCCGCCGGGCTCGGGCTTCGCTGCAGGCACGCCTGTTCTCAACCCGCTGAGCAGTCCCTGCGTGGCATGCAGCGAAATTCCATGCGCGAAGGTATGTCCTTCAGGAGCGCTGATAAGACCAGATAATCTCTGGGAAGGATACCGCATCGCGCGGCTGGTACTGGATCCGGACACATGCGTTGCTTTCAACGGTGTAGAGTGCGGCGTGTGCGCAACGGTTTGCCCGGTCGGCACGGAGGCAATAGCATTGGACCCGCAGGGCCGTCCGGTAATAAAGGCTGAGGGCTGTGTAGGGTGCGGTTCTTGTGTTTACGCGTGCATCACGAGTCCGAAGTCGCTGGTACTTGTTCATGAGGATGATTAATGGAAACGCCATACAAGGTGGATAAGCCGTGGGGTCACGAACTCATATGGGCGAAAACGGATCGCTACGTGGGCAAGATTCTGCACATCGAGCCGGGCCACGTCCTGAGTCTGCAATATCACGAGAAGAAAGACGAAACCATACACGTCCTCAGAGGTGAGATCATCTTCCGCGTGAAGATTGACGACGAGTTAAGAGAAATGAAGATGGGTGAGGGCAAGTCCTATCATATCACACCCCTCACCGTCCATCAGATGGAAGCGGTTGTGGCCAGTGACTTGCTGGAGGTTTCTACGCCTGAGATTGACGATGTCGTGAGGCTCGAAGATCGGTATGGGAGAGTCTGAGTGAAGGTCATACTGCCGATGGCCGGGAAGGGTACCAGGCTCCTGCCGGCTACGAAGTTCGTGCCCAAGCCTCTCATACGCCTAGCTGGACGCTCTGTCCTCGATCGCCTCATGGATAAGGTTTTGGCGCTCGATGTTGACGAGTTGTTGATCATCACCGGACACCTTAAAGAGAAGCTCGAGGAACACGTCGTGGACAACTATGACGTTCCGGCACGATTTATCGAGCAGAAAGTTCAAGATGGCACCGCAACGGCCGTACATCTTGCGCAGCCATACGTGGATGGACCAGTTCTTATAGTGTTTGTTGATACGATTTTTGATGTTGAGCTCGCGATCGACGAAAACGGCACAGACGACGGTACGATCTGGGTGCACGAGGTAGAGGATTATCAGCGCTTCGGTGTAATAGTCACGGACAGCGACGGCTATATGACCAAGATTGTCGAGAAACCCTCGGAGCCGGTCTCGAGGTTGGCGAACGTCGGACTGTACTATATACGTGACTCGGCCGCACTGTTCGCAGGCATTGACTGGACGATGTCACGCCCTCCCTACAAAGGGGAGTACTTCCTTACTGATGCTTTCCAGCACATGGTGGACAACGGAAAGAAAATAAAAATCGAGCCTATTCGGGGCTGGTACGACTGCGGCAAGCTCGAGACTACGCTTGATACCAATCGCTATCTTCTCGAGAACGGTGGTGACAGGGTAACTGAGGAATTTACCAACGTGAAGGTCACTAAATTCGAGGGGCTGGTGGTCCGATTTGCCAAGGAGGTGGGCGCAAAAGTAATCATTCGGGGGCTCCGCAGCGGTTCGGATTTTTAGTACGAATTCGACATGGCCTTTATGAACCGCCGACTTGAGCCGGATTTGGATATGGTCTTTTTTATGACTTCTCAGGAATACATGTTCGTTAGCTCGAGCTTGTTGAAAGAGGTGGCCCTGTTAAATGGGGAAGTAGACGCATTGATGCCGCCCCATGTAGCCGAGGCAGTCAAAATCAAATATGGGTTGCCGGTCAAGTAGCTGATAGGACCGGACGGAGGGGGAAATCATCGATATCATAAATATTATCGACCGAATGGAGACTCTAATCGAAACCAGCAAGGCCGTTCCGGTGAGCGGGAATATCCTCATTGACCGGAAAAAAGCCATGGAACTGGTGGACCAACTGCGCCTGGCGATTCCTCAAGAGGTGCGTTCAGCCGAAGAGGTGTTGTCGCAAAAAGACCAGATCATTAATCAGGCTCAAGTGGACGCTCGCCGTACCAAGTCCAAGGCCGAAGACGACTACCGGGAACGCTTGGACACCAGCGAATTG
>JACZUR010000074.1 GCA_022573095.1 Gemmatimonadota bacterium
GCACGAAATCGTCCGCTGCACGATAGAAGTTCGGCAACTCTTGCGCGCCGACGGCACCGGCTAAAGACACGTTAGACTTCACTCCCAAACGCTCGACGGCACGTTTCAACCAATCCTCGAGTTCACCGGTACCTACGATAACCACTGCAAGCTCGGTGCCCCGAACCGCGTCGAGGAGAACGTCCAGTCCCTTGTAGTTGGCCAGCCGGCCGACAAAGAGTCCCACGGGCCGGCCGTCAAACGCCTCGAACGCGCTGGGTTTGCGAACCTCGCCCGGTGAGAATCGCACCTCGTCGACCCCGAAGGGAATAATGTGGCACTTGTCTTCAAATCCTCGTAGCTCATTCGAGATTGTAACGTGCGATCGGGTCGGTACGGCGATCGCGCTCGCCTTACGGTGTACGGCCCGCACCAGCGGCATATAGAACGGCCGGATCAATCTTTGCCGTCTCACATCGGAGTGATGCGTTACTACGATCGGCGCAGTAACCCGAGTGAGCGCAGCGATATCAGCCAGCGGATGAGGATGATGCATGTGCACGATATCCGCACTGCCGGCTGAACGTTTGAGATATCCCTTGATGATCGGTTGGGACCAGACGACTCCGTATGTACGAAGCCGAATAACTTGAACGCCATTGACCGTCTCGACAACTTCCGGCCCTCTCCTACCCGGGCCCGCTCCGCACACGACCGTGACCTCGTGTCCCGCTTTCTGCGCGCCTTCGGCCTGGCACATGACGACGTGTTCGATTCCCCCGGGCTCTGGGGGGTAGTACTTACTTAGATGGAGGATCCTCAAACGACTGCGCCGACTAGCGTATTCTCTCTACGGCGGTCGCGAGAGATGGCTGCACGACCTCGAGCAGGAGATTGAGGTCCAAGAGCAGTGACTTCCTCGCCAGTCGCCGCCGCAGCCTGAGTTCGCCGGTCCAGTCACCACCCTGGAAGGGACACACCACCTCCCACTCATCCGCCTTTCGCTCCGGCAGTCCCTCGACGAAGGAATCACCCTCCAACCGAAACTTCCTCTCCGCGCCCTGGTCGCCACGTTTCGAAAGTGAGAGCGCCACTCCGTCAAATTCTGAGCCGCGAAACAGGATCGCGAGGGCCTTGCAGAGATCTTCGATCGAAGCCGTCGACTCGAGTCTTTCGGACGCCTGTCTCAGCTGTACATTCATCGCAATCGCCCGAGGCTTCGCCATTCCCCGCTTCGCAAGCCGCGCAAGTTCGTTGATCTCATGCAGCTTCAGATACCTGACCATCAGCCAGACTGCGATGCCGATTATCACGAGAGCTACGGCGTACGTGCGCACGGTCTCGTTGATGAACAGCATAGCGACGAACGCGAACCCTGCACTCGCCATGTAGATGACTCCCACCACCTGCATCGGCTTGAACCCAGCTTTTTGGAGCCTGTGATGCAGATGATCGTCATCCCGTTCGAAGAGTGGCTTCCCCCTCATCAGCCGGCGAAGAATCGTTAGTCCCGTGTCAAACACCGGCACCGCGAACGCCACGAGGGGCACGGCGATGGCAACCATAGTCGGACCTTTGGTCGATCCTTCAACCGCCAGACCCGCCAATAGGAAGCCGGCCAGCAGGCTACCGGAATCGCCCAGGAAGATTCTTGCGGGTGGGAGGTTGTGAGGTAGGAATCCCAGCAGAGACCCCGCCAGCGCCGCCGTTACCAGGCCGATGGCCGGATTTCCGAGCGAAACGGATACGATAAAGATCGCCGTAGCCGCGAAAAATGCCGAACCCGCAGCTACGCCGTCGGCGCCGTCGAGCAGATTAAAGGCGTTGCTTATTCCGACGAGCCAAAGCACCGTGACGACTACGCTGATTGCAGGACTGAGTGTCAGAGCTCCACCAAAGCCCGATACCAGCAGGATCCTTACCCCCATGAAGTAGGCCAGACCTGCCGCTGCTATCTGGATAGGTAGCTTCACCCACGCCGACAACGGTCTTGCGTCGTCTACCGCACCGAGTATGAACACGACCGTCGCCGCAACTGCTACCGCGCCGAGCGACCGGGAAGACGCAAGCAGGGTGAGCGCCGTCGGCGTGAACACGACGCCAACTAGGAGTAACGAACAGACTACTCCTAGCCAGATCGCCAATCCGCCGATCCGCGGCACCGGGGGATCTCTGGTATCGTCAACCGCCCCAAGACGCCGTCCAAGACGAGAAACCAGCGGAAGAAACAGCGTCGTGCAACCACCCGCGATGAGGAATACGAGTAAAAATGACTTCATCGGTCGGTGCTATTGGTCTCCGAGAAAGATTGTTGGTTCCGGCAACGGGAAACCCCTAGCGATACTAAGACACTCCGCCCCAAGTTCGCAAGGATTAGGTCAATTCGTTCCATGAAGACTAGAAAACTGTTGCCCTTCGAGACCTGAATCCGTACATATTGTGCGGTGAAATCAGTCAGTATTATCTATCTGCGGACCAACGCGGCAGGCCTACAAGTATCGGTGCCTGGGAATCCTACAACTTGACGCGAACGCGCCGTCTGATCTCCGGCGTTGGCGTCGGCTACGTCAATCAATTCATAACCACGGTCGTCGGCATCTGGCTGACGGCCTTCTTGCTCTTGCGCCTGGGCCAGGAAAACTACGGCCTCTGGTTGCTGGTGGTGCAGGTCGTGGGGTTCCTGGGGCTGCTGGATCTCGGCGTGACTGTCATCGTGCCCCGAGAGATAGCCTTCGCCACCGGCCGGGAACGCCGCGGGAGAGAAACAGCTCACACCGAAGTCAGGAAACTGGTCGGCCAGACCGCCAATCATGTGCTGATGCAGATTCCGATCGTGATCCTGATCGGAATCGGAGTACTCCTGTTGCTCCCGCAGGGCTGGGCCGCCGCACAGTTCCCTCTCGCCGTCGTCCTGCTGGTTTACGTGGCGACGTTCCCCCTGAGAATCTTTCAGGCAACTCTCAGCGGCCTTCAGGATTTCGCAGCGGTCGCCGCCATCACTACTGCGAGCTGGCTCGCCGGAACGCTCGTCACGGTTGCCCTGGTATTGGAAGGGTTTGGACTCTATTCAGTGGCGATCGGCTGGAGCGTCACACAGATCCTGATCGCGGTGCTAGGGTTTTTGAGACTGAGACGCTCCTTTCCCGATGCACTACCCAGACGCCTCCCAAAACTAGATCGCTTATACCTTCGCGAACGAATCATGCGGCATTTCTGGGTCAGTACTCAGCAGGTCGCTCATGTCCTGCTTTCAGGCACCGATCTTCTTATTATCGGGAAAGTGATGGGGCCCTTAGCAGTCGTTCCCTACTTCTGCACCGCAAAGATCATCACGGTGTTAAGGCACCAACCGCAACTCTTGATGGATACGGCGACTCCCGCGTTGAGTGAACTGCGGACTGGCGAGTCCCCTGACCGGCTCATAAGAGCACTTACGTCGCTGAATGTTTCGGCACTTCTCTTCAGTGGGTTGCTCGCCTGTTTGACGCTGGTGGTCAATGAGGGGTTCGTAGGTTGGTGGGTAGGTTCGGAACGGTTCGCAGGACTCTCGCTCACGTTACTGTTAGTCACTAATTCGGTCGTGAGGCACATGGCCCGGGGACTCCAACACGGAATTTTCGCCTATGGCGAGGACAAGTTCATTTCCATGGTTACACTGTCGGACGGTGTGGTTACGGTAGGCGTGGGTGTTGTGCTCGTCTACTTCATAGGCCTCCCGGGTGTAGTCATCGCTTCTCTCGCAGGCGCCCTCTTGATTGCCATTCCGGCCAACCTGATTCGTTTCGGTAAGTGCTCGGGGACCCGCCTGTCGGTCAGTCTGGCGCCAATGGTACCTTGGCTGTGGCGCTTCTCCCTTGTTCTCACCCTGTCCGCGGCTATTGCCTGGCGCTGGAGACCGCAATCACTCGTCGAGATTGTCGCCGCCGCCGTGGCGATCACGATAGCTTACGTTGTTCTCATGGCACCCGTCGCACTTAGGGAGCCCGTTGGAACCTACTTGAGGCCACGTCTGGGTCGCTTTCTACCCTTCCTGCGCCGGGTGCAGGACGGCTGATGGAACCCATGCGCATCAATCGAACCGCGGTGGCAATCCTGATGCCCGGCTATCCCGACGCGGTTGGCGGCGTAGCTGACCAGACAGTTCGCCTCGTCCGGAGCTGGTCAGCGAATAACTGCCTGGTGGCGGTCAAGGGAGACATCAGTGTCGATCCAACTACGCTCGCTCTCGAACTGTCGACCGCCGGCGTACGGTCCGTTCTGATACAGTACGTCCCATTTCTCTATGCCAGAAAAGGGCTCTCTCACTTTCCTCGGAAGTTTGCAATCGCCGCGCGGGAACGGGGAATACGGACAACCGTATTCGTGCACGAGCCATGGGTTCCTGCGACCCGGATACCGTGGTGGATACTTTCGCCCCTTCAGAAGCGACAGCTTCGTCAGCTTGTCGGGATCGTCGACACCGTAGTGACTCCCGTGCCGGCATGGGGCCGAGAACTAGGTACTAGCGCCACGATCATTTACTCGGGTACCAATCTCGGGACACCAACGGAGGAGATGCTGAGACAGCCCGCCGGCAACAGCCCGGCCGTCTTCTCACCGTTCGCGGCTGGACTTAACTGGGAGTGGATAGCCGCCGCAGTCGAGAGCGTCGACTCTTCTCCCCCCCCTTCCCCGCTTACCATAATCGGAGCCAGCGCAGAACAATTCAGACGGCATCCGGTAACGGGCCGGTGGTTCCGGGAAGAATGGGATTACAAGGGACGTCTGGAGGCAGACGATACATTGTCACTGATCGCCAAGGCTCCCTTGATCCTCGCACCGTTTATAGACGGGGTCACCGGTAGACGAACCTCCATCTCGGCTGCGCTTAGCACCGGGGTGCGTATCGTGTCGTCCGACGGCCATCTGTATGATGATGCGTTCGACGACAGCCCGATTCATGTCGCGAGATCTCAAGAAGAGTTCTCGGCAACAACCAGAGAGCTACTCAGGGCGCCCGACACGGGTGCCGCACGCGCGGAAAGGCTTGCTTGGTACGTTGAGAACGTTGACTACCATCTGTTAGACAGCCACCTCCTGTCGCTCGTTACCGGCCAGAAGCGCCAGTCAGTTTATGAGTGACTCGTTACGCGTTCTTACAATCGGTCATTCTTATGTTGTCGGGCTCAATCAGGCCGTAGCTGCACAGACCGCGAAAGACCCCAACATTCATCTAACTCTGGCGGCGCCGGCTTACGATTACGGCGACCTGAGGCGGCTAAGACTCGGCCGGACAGAGCACCCGGACTACAAAATAGTTCCCCTCAACGCGCGGCTTACACGTTGGAAACACATCTTCTGGTACGAACGAAAGAGACTCTCTGAACTGATTGCGAACGGCAACTTCGACATCGTACATAACTGGGAAGAACCCTACACCATCGCCGGATATCAGATCGCCAATATCACGTCCAAAGCAGGCATCACCCAGTTCTTTTGGACAGCCCAAAATCTGGTGAAGAACTATCCCTGGCCGTTCAGCAAGTTTGAGCGGACTGTCTTCGCCAAGTCACAGTGTTGGGTGGCGTGCGGGGAACTAGTGCGGCAAGCGATGGTTGAAAAGGGTTATGCGGAGAGCAAGAGCCACATCATTCCACTGGCGGTCGACACAAATCACTTTCATCCCATAGATGAGGCCGAACGCTCCCAAGTGCATGATGAACTATCCCTTGCACCTCCGGTAATCGGGTTTTCGGGAAGGTTGGTAGCTGACAAAGGGCTGGAAGTCCTGATGAAATCTCTCGAGCGAGTCGAAAACGGCTGGTCGTTACTCGCACTGGGTTCCGGTCCGTACAGAGAGAAACTGTTGCATTGGGCTGCAAGTCGCGGCCTGAACGGACGGATCAAGATCATGCTGGCGGATCACGACCAAGTAGCCCGCTACATTGCGGCACTCGACGTGATGGTTGCACCGTCCCTCACCACCAGACACTGGAAGGAACAGTTCGGCCGCATGATCACAGAAGCGTTTGCATGCGGAGTTCCCGTTGTTGCTTCGGACTCGGGCGAGATTCCATACGTTGTAGCAGACGCGGGCGTGGTAGTACCGGAGGGCAACAGCCAAGCGCTGGCAGCGGCTATCGATAACTTACTCTCGAATCCCGCTCGCCGCGGTCAGCTGGCACGCGCTGGGCGGGCAAGAGCGGAGTCCACATACAGCGTCCCAACCATTGCGAATCAGTACGTTCAACTCTATCACAAACTGGCAGAGCAGTCTTGAATATCGGTTTTGTCGTTCACGACTACGACGTGCGCGAAGGTCACGGAAGGTACTCGGTCGAGCTAGTCAACCGCATCTCCAATAACCACGACGTGACGCTCTATGTTCTGAATCTCCACAACGAGCCACCGTCAAACGTTCAAGTCGTTAGAGTACCCGCCGTGCGACGGCCTTCCTACGCGACTATTCTCAGCTTCCCCCGCGCCTTCGCCAAGGTGCGACGCGAACACGATCTGGTGCACACGCAGGGATGGAACACCGCGAACGCTGATATCGCAACCGCTCACATCTGCCTCGCGGCGTGGCGGTCGGCGAGTCGCCACGCGCCCGCCAGCGCCGGTCTCGCAGAGAAGTTCCTGGGCAAATACATCGAGTCGCGTGAAGGAGTTTTTTACCGCAGTGCTGTGCGACACATCATCGCACCCAGTCGGCATGTCGAGGAAGATCTGAGGAGACATTACGGGACAGCGAAGGACATTACGGTAATTCCGCATTCGTTCCCCGACTTCGAACCCATTCCCAGCCGAGCTACCGCCCGCGCCGAGTTGAAGCTTCCGGAGAAACCATTCATGGCGTTGTACGCGGGCGATGCTCGCAAGGGTTTGGATGTTGCGCTCCGTGCAATCGCAAGAGTCTCCGATATCCATCTAGTCGTCGTCAGCCGGTCGCACATCCGTACGTACAAGAATCTCGCGGCGGATCTCGGGGTAGAGGACCGGACCCACTGGATCCCCGGCATGCCAACGCTTCAACCGGCGTACGCGGCGGCGGACGTGTTGCTTCACCCGACAGTCTACGACGCCTTCGGTCTCGTAGTGGCCGAGGCAATGAGATATGGCTTGCCGGTCGTCGTATCGAATGAGGCGGGAGTTTCGGAGTTGCTGGAAGACGGCAGATCGGCGTGGATAGTGCGGCCTCGCGATCCCGAGGATTCGGCTCAGGCCCTGACCGCGCTCGCAGAGAACGCCGAGTTGCGTCGAAAATTCGCAGCCGAGTCGAAAAGGGCGGCCGACCAGAGATCCTGGGACGATGTGGCTGCGGAAACGGTGGCGATCTACGAGAAGGTGCTGGCAACCGGATAGAGGGTCGGCGAGTCGGCGAGTCGGCGAGTTGGCGGGTTGGCGGGTTGGCGGGTTGGCGGGTTGGCGGGTCAGGAAATACAACGTTTATCGCCTGCCGCCTACTACCTGCTGCTGTTGTCAGCGGTGATCGCGCCCCACAGAACCTCCGCTTTAGCGGTATCAGCCGAGCCGCGGGTTTACCCGCGAGAAAAAGGGGCGAGGGCGAACGAGGGCGAACGAGGGAACGAACCGATGTTAACGATTCCCGGTTCCCGATTCCCGCAAATTTACCACGGCTGAAGCCGCGGCTCGGCTCTGTCGCTGAAGCGACTTGACGACGCGCGGTTCCCTGCTCGCCACTCCCCCGCACGCTGCACGAGAAAAGCTTAACTCCGACGCTAGATCGCACTCAACTCGGAAGCCCAGTGGCCTATATCTTAGCAAAACTCTCCCGAAGTCCGTAAATTGTGCTGGCCAAATATGTTAGGAACCAGATGCTAGCAGAGAAGCGATAAGTGGATTCAGGTTCGTGGAAGGATGTATGGCACGCCGACCGGCTTATTCATCTGCCGATCATGGCGAGTATCGTGTTTGGAACGTTCCAGGGTTATCTGAAGGACCGGATGGCCGGTGGCCTGCCGTATGCCCTGGCCGATGGAATGTTCTTGCTCGCGATTCTCGCCTGGGTGGGGACTCTGGCGCTACGCCACTCGCCGCTACGCGGACCAGGTGCGATGGTGACTCTGATCCTCACCATTCTCGTCGTTCCAGTCGTCTATTTCTTTTTCCCGGGGGCTCCCCTTCTTATCCGCATGGCGGGGCTGCGCACCTGGATCCTCTTCCCGGTGGCCGCGCTTATCGCGCTCTCAATAGTGCGTAACGACGGCCAGGTGCGCGCATACGTCGGCTTGCTGATGGTACTATGCGTCATTACGGCTGTCTACGGGATCAGACAGTACCTCATCGGTCCGGAGTCCGTTATCCAGATCGGCGCGCTGGCACGACTGCGACACGGATCCACTCTCTCGTACGTGCTCGGGTCGGGGAGGTTGGGTTTCCGTGCATTCTCGACGTTCACGTTCCCCGGCCCTTTCGCAGCTCTCATGGTATTCGGGATGTTGCTCGCCGCCGGTGTAGTCACTTCACAACAAGCCCAGCCGAGGAAAAGATGGATTCATGCGCTCTTGATCCCGTTGTTCTTCGTCGGGATGACGGTATCCGGGACCCGGTCAGCGCTACTCATTCTCGCGCTTGGGCTGGTGACGCTCTTCTGGTACCGAAAGCTCACTGTAACGCAGATCCTAATGGTACCGCTCGGCATAATTGCTTTTCACATAGCCACTATCATGTCGGCCGGCCAGCTTCTGGACAGGTACCGCACGCTGCTGGTTGAAGAAGGACTGTTTTGGCTCTATGTCTCCGCGCCAGTCAGAACAGCGTGGGAGTATCTCGTTCAACATCCCTTTGGGATAGGGCTGGGACGCACCGGTATCGGCGTTCCGTTCGCAATCACCTCCCGGATGCCATCCGATTATTTCGTGTTTACCGATGGTGACATCGGACGTGCCGCGGTTGAGATGGGTATATTCGGGTTGGTCGTACTCGCAATTGTTCTGGCGATTGTCGTACTGTACGTACCCCCTGCGCTCAGGACGCTACGAGAAAGCAAATCCGACGCGACAGCACTCGGTATCGGACCGCTCCTCATCGCTTCGGTGA
>JACZUR010000075.1 GCA_022573095.1 Gemmatimonadota bacterium
AACTGGCCGGCCTCCCAGCTGGAGTTGTTGATCGATCAAAGGAAATATTGAGTTTGCTAGAAACACAGCATCGTGTGGCGAGCCAAGAGGCGCCGCCGCCGCTGGATGCAAGCCAGTTCACTTTATTTGAAGACTCGCAACTCGTTCAAGAGATTAAGGACATCGACCTCGATAAGATGACGCCGCTTGAAGCGATAAACCGGTTGGCGGAAATCAAGCGCAACGTGGAGGGTAAGTGAGGATTATGGCACTGGGCGCATTGTTCATAGCAGCCTGCGCTCCAAGTAACGATTTTCCCGGTGACGAGGTTGAAGTCGTGACGGGATTTCAGCCTCCAGTCATGACCAACGCAAATCCACCGGTGCGCTATCCCCCTAATCTGTTCGATCAGGGTGTGGACGGCTCAGTCGTGCTGCGGCTGTTCGTTGACGAATCCGGAACTGTTGACCCCGAATCCACGGCGGTGGCCCAGAGCAGTGGAAATCTCGAACTCGACTCCGCTGCGCTTTCGGGCGTCAGCCGTATGCGGTTCGCTCCCGCTACCCGGGACGGGATGGTCGTTCCGGCAACGTTTCTTCAGCCGATCCATTTCCGCCATTCGGAAAATGCTCCGGTGGAGGTTGAATAAGTATGAAATCGCACTCTAAACCCTACGATACGGTTCTCGATGCGATAGGATGGACTCCGCTGATCAGGCTAACTCGCGTCGTCGGTAACCTGCGCACCTCCATCTACGGGAAGGCTGAGTTTTACAATCCCGGTGGTTCTGTAAAAGACCGCATCGGAGTGGCCATTGTCGAAGCTGCCGAAGAGAGCGGTGAACTGAAACCTGGAGGGACGATCGTCGAAGGCACCTCCGGGAATACCGGGATCGGGCTCGCTATTGCCGCGGCGCTCAAGGGTTACCGTTGTATTTTCACGATGCCCGACAAGATGTCGAATGAGAAGGTCCAACTGCTGAGAGCCTTCGGCGCAGAAGTGATAATTACACCCACTGCGGTGCCTCCGGATCATCCGGATAACTACGTCATGAAGGCAAAGCAGATAGTCAAGGACACCCCCAACTCGATATTCGCGAATCAATTTTTCAATCAGATTAATCCGGAGGCTCATTATCGAACCACCGGACCCGAGATCTGGGAACAGACAGAGGGGAGGGTAACTCACTTCATCGCGTCGGTCGGAACCGGCGGGACAATTAGCGGGGTCGGAAAATATCTAAAAGAAAAGAACCCAGACATTAAGGTTGTTGCGGCCGATCCCGTAGGATCGATTTACGCCGGCACGAGCAGGAACGAAGAAAACATCGAGGGACACCCGTATAAGGTCGAGGGCGTTGGAGGCGATAAGATCCCGACGACGCTACACTTCGAATACATTGATGAATTCGTGACGGTCTCCGACGCGGATTCATTCCAGATGGCACGGAGAATCACTAGGGAAGAGGGTTTGTTTGTCGGCGGGAGTAGTGGCATGAACGTGTGCGCGGCGCTTGAACTCGCCACGCGGCTGGACGACCCCAAAGCGATGATCGTTACCATACTCCCGTCGACGGGAGAAAGATATCTTTCCAAGATCTACAACGACGCGTGGATGCTCGAGAATCAGATGATGGAAGCGGAGCGAGTATCGGCGGCGGCGCTCCTCAAACGGAAGGAATCAGATCAAAAAGAGATTGTTACGGTCGCGCCGACCGCCACGATACGGCAGGCGATCAATCTGATGTCAACCTACAACGTTTCTCAGTTACCCGTAATCGCGAATGGAGATTGCGTAGGCTCGGTTTCCGAGGGAGTACTCATGGCGCAGGCCATTTCGGATGGCTCTCTGCTAGACCGCCAGGTTTCCGAGAAGATGGAGGCACCCTATCCGGTTGTGGATGCGGACACGACGGTTGAGAAGCTTACCGACCTGCTGTCTCGAGAGAGTCCGGCCGCGCTCGTCCGACAGTCCGGTGAGCTAACCGGGATCATCACCAGGTTTGATATACTGAGAATTGCGGCGGGCCTTCGTTAAGGGTTAACCCTTTAGACCATGCCACAGTATCTCCTCTCCGCAGACGTTTCTTTCTCCGCGGCACACACTCTCCCGGGCGTACCGCTGTGCGAGCGGTTCCACGGCCACGATTGGAAGATCCGCTTGACTGTAACCGTAGCCGCTGAGAACCTCACCAACGGTATGGGGCTCGACTTCCGTATCATCCAGCAGATCGGAGAAGACGCAGTATCGGATTTCGATCATACGTACCTCAACGACCTCGAACCCTTCAAAACAGATCCACCGACGGCGGAAAACATCGCACGGGTGTTGAGTGATCGAACGAGTTTGCTACTCGCCGAGCAGGCGCCCACTGCAAAACTCACTGAGATTGAAGTCTGGGAAACCGAACAGTACAGAGTGGTCTACCGACCCGAATGACGAAAATCACGGTACTAACGGGAGGGTCGAACGCCGAACGCGACGTTGCCCTAGCTGGCGCAGCACAGGTGGCAGCAGCACTGAGAGGTAAACACGGACAGGTTACGGTCGTCGATACCGTGTACGGAGCTTTGTCCGCCGATCAAGAAGCGAAATATCTACTTCCTGACGTTGGAACAGAGCCTCCGGACTCAGAGCAGCTCGCGCAGTACTCAGATCGCGAGATTCCCGGCGAGCGTCTTGTGACAATTCCGGAGATCGCGAGCGCTGAGCTTGTGTTCCTCGTCCTTCATGGCGAAAGCGGAGAGGGCGGCGATCTGCAACAGGTGTTAGATGCGCGAGACATCGACTACACGGGATCCGGTCCAGCCGGCAGCCGCACTGCCATAGACAAGGACGCCGCCAAACAGCTGTTCTTGAAGGCATCGATTCCGACCGCCAAATGGTTGATGTGGCCGGTGACCGAATCAGATCTGGAAGAGATCGGCTATCCGGCGGTCGTAAAGCCTTCCAAAGTAGGGTCTACCCTTGGTTTGACTGTTGTTCAGTCATGGGAGGAAGTGGGCGAGGCTGCCGCGGAGGCTTTGGTCTACGACGACGAGGTGCTAGTCGAGCAGTTCGTTCCCGGTAGCGAGCTTACGGCAGGGGTTCTCGGTGACCAGGCGCTCGCGGTAGGTGAAATAATACCGTGTCACGAGATTTTCGACTATGAGTGCAAATACACACCCGGCATGAGTGAAGAGATTTTCCCCGCGCGCATTGAAAAGCAGTTAGAGGATCGAGTGCGGGACCTCGCGCTTCGCGCTCACAAGGCGCTTGACCTGAGAGATTTCTCGCGAGTCGACTTTCGATTAGACGCAAACGGTAATCCGCTATGCCTCGAGGTGAACACATTACCGGGACTGACCCGCACGAGCCTAATGCCGCAATCGGCTGCCGCACAAGGAATTAGCTTTAGTGGGCTATGTGATACCATCTGTAATTTAGCCTTGAAACGGGCCAAATCCCGGAACAAAGTCGGTGCCAGATGAGATACAACTATTAGATGCAACAATTTGAGAGTGTGCAGTACCAGAGACCTCTGTCCCCGTTTTCCCTAACGCCATGGGTTAGGGCGATCATCATCGCGAACGCGGTGGTCTACCTGCTCATGATCACCGTCTTCACCGGTAGGTGGTTCCTGGAAATCTTTGCGTTCACTCCGGCGTACGTACTGCAAAGACCTTGGACGCTGGGCTCGTACATGTTCTTGCACGGCGGGGTAATGCATCTGGCTTTTAATATGCTCGTGCTGTTCTTCTTCGGCCCGGCGGTGGAAGACAAACTCGGTGGTTCGTCGTTCGCGCGTTATTACCTCCTTTGTGGTCTTGGGGGAGCGATACTCTCCTTAATGTTCCAACTCTCACCCATCATTGGAGCTTCCGGTGCGGTGTTCGGAGTTTCTCTGGCGTTCGCAGTCTATTGGCCGGACGCGCCCATAATGGTGTTTCCAATTCCGGTACCGATAAAGGCTAAATGGCTCGTCGGTTTCTTGGCCGTGACATCCTTTCTTTTTGCCAGCGCAGGATCCTCGGACGGCATAGCTCACTTCGCCCACCTGGGCGGCTTTCTCTTTGGAGCGGTATATCTCGGGCAGCGACACGGCTGGTTTTCAAGAGCAAGATCTTCAAAGCCTGCCACTTCGGCACCCCGCGTGCTTGTTCATCCAGCTGCACAAAGAAGATCGGATGTCGCAAAAGGCCAAAACTCAGGCCGGTGGTCTGATAAGAGCGTCAACGACGAAGTCGACCGCGTCTTAGACAAGATCTCCGAAAGCGGTATCGACAGTCTCACGCGGGCCGAGAAAAAGTTCTTAGACCGCATGAGCAAGGTGACACGCAAGCACTGACCATATGAGCCCGGCCGGAATTCTATTGCTACTCGCCTCTCAGTCTGCCAACCCGGGCGCCATGGCAAGAATCGCCCACGCCGAATCGCTGCTAGCTGCCGGCGATCTCCAACAGGCGCGGAGAGTAGTCGAGCCGATCGCTAACCGAAATCCACGAAACTTTCGCGCTGTAATGCTGCTGGGGAAGATTCACCTCGAGTGGCCGGTTATAGGCCGCTACCGAGCTTGGAAGTTGTTCAGGGACGCCGCTCACCTCGAACCCTCGAACCCCGAGCCTCGCTACCAGCAGATGCGAGTCGGCCTGTTTTTGGAGGGAGACGACGGCGAACGAATGGCTAGGGACGCCATTTTCCGAATCTGGAAAATCGATCCGTTCTACAGGGATACCTGGGAAATCTGGAACAGAATGTACCGGGGGAGGGGTCACTACAACAGAGCAATTGAAACGCTGGCTGAAGACGCTGGTGACCCGGTAGCAGACATCAGGCGTGCTCAGATGCTGATCGAGTTGGCAGAGTTCGACCGAGCCAGATTGTTGATCGACACCCTAATTGCGCTCGGCAGAGACGATGCCGCGGTATGGGCGCTGGGGGCCGAGGCGGCTCTAATCGGTTTCGACGCGCAGACCGGAGCCCAGTACTACGAGATGGCGATACAACGAGCCGAGTCGGACTCGCTGCATCTACTGTGGGATCAAATCTCCACCATCACTTCACCCGAGGAAGACTCGACCTACTGGTCTCTCGACTCCTCCCAGAGGTACGAATTCTACCGTGTGTTCTGGGAACGTAGGGAACCGGATCTTACGCGAGCCGGCAACGAGAGAATCCCCGAACACTTCAACCGGCTGGGAGAAGCGCGGAGACTGTATCACCTCAAGCATCCCATGGCCATGTTTCACACGTCCGCGAGTTGGCGCACGGTGCTCAGCGCAGGAAACCAGAATGTTGCTCAAATCGCGAGGGAGTTCGATCCGAGAACAAGCAGCTTCGGGAGAACTTCGATCGCCTTCCCCGACACACTGTCGCTACCTCTGGTGGATAGCAGGGACGTCACACAACCCGGAGAGCTAACCAGATACAGTAGATTTGGCTTCGACGGACGAGGATTGGTGTATCTCAGATTTGGAAACCCGCGGCGGCTTCTTACCACCTTCGGCACGGGACAGGGGGCCGGTTTGGAGGGAGACGTGGAGCGCTGGTTTTACTCTAGTCCGGACGGAGAGATATCGGTGACGTTCGCCCAACGAGCCGGTGACATGGTGCTGAATCCCATTACCAGGAGCGAGCAAGCCATCATTCAAACGCTGTTGGAGAACGACGAAGCATCCATCAGAACCACGACCGAGATGAAAGCATGGGTTGCCACATTCCGGTCGCACAATGCCGACAGCACTGATGTCTACGTCAGAACTGATCCCGAAAGTACAACCGTTGCGCTGTGGGACGAGTCCTGGAATCAACTGACAACAACCACCGGTGTGGGAATGCATGTCGTGACAGTGACTCCGGGTATACGTAACATCGGCATCGACTACCGCTCAGGTGAAGACTTCGCGAGTGTTCGAGGTAAGACTACGATTCCGTGGTTTGCTCTGGGTCAACTCGGTATTTCAAGCATAGTGATCGGTCTTGCATCCGACAGCGCCGTCGGCCGGGAAGCTTCCGCTCTTTCCATGCCGGTGGACCTGAAGTTCCCAGTGGACTCGACGGTTAAGCTTTACACGGAGATCTACGATCTTTCAGCTGAGGGCGGCACAGCACGGTACCGGGTAGAGTACACCTTCCAAATGGTGCGGGACGACGAGCGAGTACGCTTTGCTTTCACTCGTCTGGTTCCCCACCGAGAGACTGTTGTCGAAGAACTGATTGTCGCTCCAGGCCGCATTCCCCGGGGGCGATACGATATCGTGCTTCGCGTGAGAGACGTGGTCAGTCAGAATGAAATCGTGATTTCGAGATTGAATGTGGAGTTTCACTAAACAGGATCAGCAGACGATTGCCTCGCCGCAGATGCCCAGGCGACGCTCATACAAACCGCGTAGATTATCACTTCCCAACACAGAAGTCAGAAAAAATCCTGCCCAGGACATCCTCCGTGGTTACGACGCCGATGACATCTTCCAGAGCCGATACAGCTGCCAGGATATGCGTCGAAGCGATCGCGATATCCAGATCGGAGCCGATTGCCGATTCAAACTCATCCAACTCTCCGGAGGCCCTAGCCAATGCAACCCTGTGGCGAGCCCGCGTGAGAAGGGGCTCGTAGTCCGCCTGGTTTAGCAGCGCGCTGAACGCCGCACCGGCCATGGCTTCCCTTAACTCGGCTATCCCCTCACCCGACACAGACGAAACACCAAACTCTTCGGTCCTCCCGCTGCCGCCGATATCGATCATGGTTCGCACGAGAATATGGGGGGCCAAAACGTCAGCTATGAATTCGGTCTCGTCAAAGGTTACTTCGCGACCCGCTTCGACACAGAAGAGCACAAGGTCAGCGTCTTGCAGGTAGGCTCGACTTACCTCAATACCCTCCCGTTCAACACGATCGTCGCTGTCACACAGTCCGGCCGTGTCAACCAGTCGAAAGGGGAAGCCGTTGCACGTCACCTGCCCATCAATCGCGTCGCGCGTGGTTCCCGCAATTTCAGTGACAATAGCTCGATTCTTTCCCAACAGCGCGTTGAAAAGAGATGACTTTCCCGTATTCGGTCGGCCGGCGATCACTGCGAGGGCTCCTTCCCTGACCCGTTCTCCTTCTGCGGCAGTTCGCAGAAGTTGGGCCATGGAGCGCCGCAGTTCGCCCACGCTGCAAAGAATTCGCTCCTCGGATACGGGACCACTGTCTTCCTCGGGAAAGTCGATGTCGTAGCCGATCAGCGCCTCGAGTTCAAGGAAATCGGAGCGCAGCTTTTCAATTCGGGATGTCAGACCCCGATCAAGCTGGTGAATGGCAACCTTTCGCTGAACCGGCCCGCCAGCGTCGACCAGATCTGCAACCGCTTCAGCCTGCAGCAAATCCATCTTTCCATTCAAGACCGCCCGCATTGTGAACTCACCAGGATCTGCCTGCCTGGCACCCGCTGCGATCGAGGCCTCCAACACGCCCGCGGGTACGATCAGCCCTCCGTGAGTCGATATCTCCACCATGTCTTCACCGGTGTACGAGTTTGGCGCCGCGTAAACCGAGTACACCGCCCGGTCGAGGACCTCGCTGGTCTCAGGATGCCTTATTGAGCAGAGTCTGTTCTGGCGGTTGGGTTCGGGATGAAAGGGAGCGAGCAGCTTAGCGGCGCACTCGTGAGCGTCGTTACCGCTCAAGCGAACTATTGCGAGAGCCGACCGACCCGGAGGTGTGGCGAGTGCTGTAATGACGTCGGACAACATTTCACGAACAAGTTAGCAGTGTGGAAGGGTACGTATCAGTCCGCCTAAGTTTTGGGCTTGCCGAGCCTCCTGATTCTCTCACGGGCTATCAGCCATTGCTGAGGAAGGCTAGCGATGTTGCTCACCGTATAGTAAAGGTTGAGGCCGGCAGGAAAATTGATCCCGATCACAAGAAACATTCCCGGGAAGAGGTAGAGCATCATCTTGGCCTGAGGATTAGGAGCGACCCCGATCTGGCCGATCTTGAAGAGGACATACATCGAGGCGCTCATCACGATCGGAATTATGTAAAGGGGATCGGGTCTGGCCAGGTCGGGCAACCAGAAAAACTCTACGCCACGAAGTTCGATAGTGTTCTGAAAAACGAAAAACAACGCGAACAAGACCGGCATCGGAAGCAGCATTGGGAGGCAACTTCCGAGAGGATTTACTCCGTGCTCGCGATAGAGCTTCATGAGCTCCTGCTGCATGCGCTGCGGTTCGGGCTTGTACTTCTGCTGTAGCGCTTTGATCTCGGGCTGAATCGCCTGCATGGCAACACTCGAACGCATTGCCTTTTGATTCAGCGGCCAAAGAATCAGCCGGACGCCGACCCCGAACAGAACTAGCACCCAACCGTAAGCCATGTTCAGGGTTTCGTGAAGCCAGATCAGGATCTTGACAATTAGAATGGCAAACGGCTGGATCACCACTCTAATAAAAGCAAACCCATACGGGTTCACTTCTTGAAAATCGTGACCAACGCGGGCCAGCCGTTTGTATTCCTGTGGGCCTATATAGACGGAATGGCTGAACCTTCCCCCCGGAGCTGGCAAAGAGACTACAACATCTGCTCGATTGGCTATCTTGCCGCTGCGAGGACCCCCGGTTACGACTGCACCACCGAGCCTCGGTCCGCCTGATGAGATGGTTAACAGGGCGGCGACGAAGTACTTGGATTTAAGCGCAACCCATTCGAACGGTCCGTTAAGCGCTCGTCGTTCACCCGGATCGAGCGAAGAGAACTTCAGTTTCTCGGTAGATCTGGCTTTCGACACAACGGCATACGTGCGAAAGTCTCCTATGGAGTCGATTTCGGTGTCTCCCAAGCGCGGGCCGAGCTCAACGAGGATGAGACCCGCTTCGCCGGCCATCCCTCCTACCTCGCCGTGCACATCGAAAAGGTATCGGTCTGGATTGAAGATGTAGCGTAGCGTGATCTGAACTCCGCCGCGTTGCGCGACCAATTCGAGCGTCGTGCCCTGGGTATTTACTACGATCGAATCACTCGACGGCTGAAAGACCCATTCATCTAGATTCAGCGTGTCGTTGC
>JACZUR010000076.1 GCA_022573095.1 Gemmatimonadota bacterium
AGGCAAGGTAATTGCGAGGATGGCCATCCCGGCCGCAGCGAGTATTCCCAATCCCCAAGTGAAGTACCGTACCACACTTGCTCCGCTTATTTGAGGATAGTATCTCAATAATAGTGTCAGCGAAACCCAAACAATGATACCAATCGCGAGCGAGGGACACCACCGCCAAGGTCACCTTAAATGTGTCAAGAGAACGCCCCCTCCCGATATAAGATCGAGAGAGGGCTTAGTGGATTGTTCTGCGGAGCTCCTTCTTCGCGAAGTGCTTGTCTCTTAGTGGTATGCCCGAGGAGAGAGTCGAACTCTCACGGGGTCGCCCCCGGCGGATTTTGAGTCCGCTGCGTCTGCCATTCCGCCACCCGGGCCGGGTCACGAATATAACCCTCCCGCGCAGCCGACTGAATCCCAACCTACTCCTGCTTGATTACCTCTAGTTATCTCCGCCGGCCGTCGTATCAGCAGGCTGAGGACTCCGCAAGGGCTCACCATCTCAGAACGCAGCCGGTCCCGAACCCCCCCCCCCCCCCCCTTGCTCCGAAAATTCTCGTGGATCGAACCGCCGATTACTATCACGCTGCATCGGGAAGCCACCACCGCGGCTTCTACCTTCCATCATCCCCCTCCCCCTCCCCCTCATACGCACCATTTCGATCTGATACTGGAACCGCTGCCAGTGAAGCATGAACTGCGCCTGCTGGATCGGCTCCAGGATCTCCGATAACTCATTCATATGCTCTCGCATCAAACCGGCTTTCGCTCCCGCCGCGTCCGCGAGTCCGCCCATCAGCGCCCGAAGACTATCTTCGTCCGCTGCCACGCCCGGCCTCATCTCCGCCTCGAGCGCCTGCCACAACTGCCGCTCCGTACGTTCCAATGCCGACCGCCGCCGATAAAACCCACTCAGCGTCTCCCTAAACCGTGTCATCTGGCCCTCATTCAGGCCGGCCTCACGCACATAGTTCGTCACGAGACGTTCCATAATCATCTGGCGCAGACGCTCGGGGTCGCGCTGCCTCTCCATCCCCCCCCCTTCACGTCTCCCGCCACCCTGCGCTAGCAGCGGAAGCGTGCCAATCACGACGAATACCGCAACCATGAGTGCCTTTTTCATCTCAACCCTCCATGAGCCGTAACAATTCGTTCAACTCGCTCTCCGTTAGATCCGACAAACCCGCCTCCAGGCTTTCGTCTATCGGACCCGATGTATCGAGCGAGTCGTAGATCTCAGTCAGTTCACCCTGGTTCAACTCGGCAAGAACAACCGGAACGGCCAGGGCGAATTCAGCTGGAGCGCTATCCCTCACCGAGAACAGTCCCACCCACCCCGCCCACGCCATCCCCACCGCCAGCACCGCGACAGCTGCCACCTGCAGGAACCGCGGTATCCAGACTCGTGGCCTGTCCTCTGCACGCAGACGACTAACCACAGCCCGCGCCGTCTCCTCAACGTCTATGCGCTCCGCGGCTTCGTCTCCTAATCTCTTGGCAATAGCCTCTAGTCGCTCTTCTGTCATTGTAACAAATCCTTCAATCGCTTAACTGCGTGATGATAATTCACCCGCGCTGCACCTTCAGACGTGTTCAGCGCGGCCGCAATCTCGTCGTAACCCAAACCTTCCTGTGCCCTCAACAGGAACACGTCGCGCTGCATGCGTGGCAATTTCTTTATGCCCTCTGCAACCATTCGCTCTGCATCGCTCCGCAGTACCTCTCCGTGTGGGTCGGCCGACTCGTCGGCGAAGTCTCTCCCGTCCAGCGACAACACCTGACGCCGGCTGGCCCTGCGATACGCATCCTTGAAAGCGTTGGACGCGATCCGAATGACCCAGCTCCGAAAGCTAGAATCGCCCCGGAAGGAATCAATCTTCTTGAACGCCCTGAAAAAGGCCTCCTGGACGATGTCATCTACGTCATCGCCCGCCCCTGCAGCACCGAGAAATCGGGCAACAGCTCTAGCGTGCCTGCGCACCAATTCCGTCGCGGCGCTTTCTTCGCCACGCTGCCACGCCTCGATGAGGTCGGCGTCAGAAGCCTCTTCAGCCAAAGGAACGCTCACATTCATAAGACGGGTTGCCCACCTCCATGTTAACCCCCGCTGACCCCCTCAGGCACCACCCTTTAGGACGTACCGAACGAACGTTCGAAAGGTAATGACCGATCCGAAGGCGGGCAGATTGGGCCCGCGGTATCGAAACTCGTCATCAGCCGGAATGCTCGAAACCAACGATCCGATCGCTACGTATTATACCTCGTAGCACAAAACCTTGGCTTATCACTAGGAGAAAACGCGTGGAAATCAAGATTTCCCGGATCCGGCAGCGCGTCGGTCGTCGCGGCCTCGCAGGGAACGCAACTCGCCTGTTAGCGCTCACTGGATTGGCCGCCTGTACCGGTTCGCAAGCACCGATTGACGGAGTTTACGAAGTCGAAGCTTCAATCGGCGAGATGACATTACCCGCAAATCTGGAACTCGACCGAGTGGGAGACAACTATCGTGGTCGGCTGACCGTAATGATGGGTGATCCGGTCCACTTCGCGCTACGATCCGACGGCTGGCGCGATGACACATTGGAGTTCAGTACCGGCTCGCCCGCGATCTCGATGACCCTAACGATGTCGGGAGACTCCTTATGGGGAGTTCTCATGCTTCCCGGTGGAACTGCCGTGAACCTCGCCGGCGCCAGACTCGCCGACGAAACAGTCTCCGTCCAGTTGCTGCGTCAGTTCGACCTCGAGGCATTCGCTCCGAACGTGGTATCGGTACTTGATCGTGGCGAAGCCTTTCCCGCGCTTTCGCCCGGCGGCAATCAGATCTACTTCAGCGCCTACGATGAGAGCTTTGCTTCTCAAACAACGATGAGCGCTCAGCTAATCAACGGGACCTGGACCGCACCCGAAGTAAGTTCGTTCTCCGGCCAGTTCAGCGACCGCTCGCCTACGGTCTCGCCCGATGGAACACGTTTGCTCTTCGCTTCCACTCGGCCCCGCCCCGGCGAAGGTGAGGCACGCGGCTCATACGACCTTTGGGAAGTCACGCTCAACGCGAACGGAACGTGGGGCGAGCCAAGGTTCCTGGCCGACGTGAATTCCGACGCATCCGACTACCAGCCATCGCTGACGGAGGAAGGGATACTGTACTTCACGTCGAAGCGCGAGGAAGGGTTTGGTGGACAGGATATCTGGGTGGCTCGCGCCAACGGAAGCGTCGAGAATCTCGGGCCGATGATCAACAGCGACGGTGACGAAATCAGCGCGTTCGTCGCACACGATGAGAGCTACTTGATCTTCGCAACGTCGACCGCGCACGATGGTCATGCGGGGAACGACGATCTCTACGTGAGCTTCAACAGAGACGGACAGTGGGCGGCTCCGCGGAATCTCGGATTACCAATCAACTCCTTTGCGAATGAGTATGGAGCATTCGTGTCTCGGGACGGGCAATACCTGTACTTTACCAGCGATCGACACCCGCCGGCCAATATTTACAGAGTAGCAGTAGGAGAACTCTTGATGGATCGTGGTCGATGAGAAAATGGCCGCCGCCGCGTGGCCGGGCCAGAACCCCGTCGGGAAGCGGGTGATGATCATGCGGCCGAGCTTTCAAGATGGCGCCGGGTTCGCACGGACAGGGGAAAGCAAATTCCTTTCAGACTAACGACGCCATCGAGTCTCTTCCAAATCTATTCTACCTCGCGCATCGAACGAGATACCCTCGCACTCCAACCGATAGCGCTGTTCTTCCTCGGAACCGGGCATTGATCGGAGACTCACCTCCCCCTTTGCATTAATGACCCGGTGCCACGGGACTTTGGTGTGACTCGGTAACGCATGCATGGCATATCCCACCAGTCGGGCATGTCCCGGCAATCCCGCGAGGGCAGCCACCTGGCCGTATGTCGCGACTTGCCCTTTGGGAATGCGGCGGACTACCGCATAGATGCGTTGGTAGGATGAAGACGCGGTGGGCGACGATCTTGGAGTTCGATGGGACACGGAAAGCACCGAATATTGAATATTGGATATTCTTGTAAGCCCCCACTCCCCACTCCCCACTCCTCACTGCCTATTCGCTTCTCAACGACAAATTGGGATCCACCCGACTCGCCCGCAACGCCGGCACAAGCGACGCCACGACCGAGATTACCAACAACACACCCGCGCCGGCCGAAAAGACATAGAAATCGCGCACGCTGACACCGTACAGTTGGCTCTCCAACACGCGGCTCGAGGCTAGGGCCAATCCCACACCGATCGCCGCACCGAGTCCGGCCATCCGCACGCCACCGCTGACGACTTGGCGTAGCACGTCGCCTTGGTTCGCACCCAACGCCATGCGGATACCGATTTCGTGCGTTCGCCGGGCGACCGAGAACGAAATCACGCCGTACACACCCACGGCCGCAATCGCGAGCGCGCCTGCGCCAAACAACGCGAGCAAGAGCATGATGAACCGTTGTTGAGTCAGCGTGTCCGTCACGACGCCGTCGAGCGATTGGAAGTTCACCACGGGGACGTTTTCGTCTGCCGCGCGTACAACGTTCCGGATCCCGGCGCTCAGCGCCTCGGGGTGCACCCCGGCCCGCACGACGATGCTCGCCGATCGCATCCAACCGATTCCGCCGAGCGCCTGTCGCATCGAGAGATAGAGTTCGGGCTTCGTGACAGCCGAGAGTCCACCATGCCGCACGTCGCCAACGACGCCGACGACCGTCACCCAGTCGGCATCCCGCCAGGCGAACAGCGGACGCAGCCGCCATCCCACCGGGTCCTCGTCTTCAGACCAATAGGTGCGCGCCATGGTTTCGTTGATGACCGCGACCGTGGGAACGCCACGGCGATCCATCTCCGCGAAGCCGCGCCCCCGCACTACCGGAATCGCCATCGTCGCGAAGTAATCCGCCGAAACAGCCTGATACTCCACAGGATACGATCCCTGATTCACCGAGTTCGTTTTTCTCTCTAGGAGTACGCCTTCCTGACGGGAGGAGGTTCGTAGCGGCAAGTTGCGAACCAGCGCCACGCTGCTCACCCCGGGAAGCGCCTCGACACCATCGATGACGCCGTCGTAGAACGCCAGCATGTCGTCCAAGTCCCGGTAATCCCGGCCTGGGAGATTCAAGTCGAATGCAACGCGACCCGCCGCATCAAAACCGGGATCAACCCGCTGCAGGACCGCAAAGCTCTTGATCAACAATCCCGATCCGATGAGCAGTACCACTGCCAGCGCCATTTGGCACACGACCAGCCCGTTCAACGTTCGCCGCGTCTCCCGACCGTGCGAATCACCCCTGCCCCCCGCACTCAGGACGGTCGCGAGATCGACGCGTGACGCGTTGAGTGCCGGCAACCATCCGAACACCACGCCCGTCACGAGTGTGAGCACAGCGGTGAACACGACAACCGGCACATCCAATCCCACGTCGAGAATCCGGGGAATGCCGGTCGGATCCATGTGTATCAACAACGCGGTCCCCCAACTGCCGGCGGCGAGCCCCAATCCACCACCCAGCAGCGCGATGACGAGACTCTCGGTGAGCAGTTGCCGGCTGATCCGTGCGCGTCCCGCTCCAAGCGCAGCGCGCACGCCGATCTCGCGACTCCTCCCCTGGCCCCGAGCGAGCAGTAGATTCGCGACATTGGCACAGGCAAGCAGCAAGACCAGACCCACGGCCCCGGCGAGCACCGCCATCGCCGGACGGACGCCGCCCAGCAACTCATCGTCCAGCTCGACTAGGGTCAACGGATGATTGACGGGGTCGGATGTGTGAAGCCCGGCGTATACGTCGGACCAGCGCACGACGGTCGTCTCCAACTCCGCGAAGGCCGATTCAAACGTTTCGCCATCCGCGAGTCTCCCGATCACCGTGAGCCAGTGTCCGGAACGGTTAGTGATCTGCGACCGATCGAACGCCAACGGTAGCCACACGTCGGTCGTTGCACCTGGTGGATCGGCGCCGTCTTCCATCACACCGACGATCTCGTACGACACGCCCTCGAGCATGATCGTCCGACCAACCACGGTAGGATCGCCCGCAAACCGCCGCTGCCAAAAACCGTGACTCAATACAGCCACTAGGCCCCGCCCGGGGAAATCCTCCTCAACCGTGTACACTCTTCCCAGTTGCGGACGAAACCCCAACACATCGAACAGGGTCGCTGACGCACCCGTTGCGGCGATCCGCTCGGGATTGCCGTTTCCTGTCACGGTCGCCGTAAAAACTGAGAACGCACCCATGTTCTGAAAGGCTTCCGACTCTTCCCGATAATCCCAATACTCGGCCTGCGAAACCGGGAATGTTGTGGTGCCGCCCGCGGGGAATTGGGTCCACAACACAACCAGGCGGTCGGCGTCGGGATACGGGAGCGGACGGAGCAACACCGCGTTGATCACACTGAAAATCGAGCTGTTTGCCGCGATCGCGATCGCGATTGTTAGCACGGCGATCGCCGTAAACCCTTTGGTTTTCCATAGCGTGCGTAACGCATACCTAATATCCATCAGCATAGCTTCCATCACTATCCTCGCGTCGAACGGGGAACGATTGCCGACGTGTCGATTCCTCCCGACACCGCGGAGGCGCTTCATGAAAGGCGCCATCCGCATGATTGATGCGTTGAGAACGAGATCGCGGATCGTCTTGACCCACAGGTTGAACGTGGACCGACCGGCCCTCGCACAATCGCTACGTGCGTCGCGAAACATCTCGACCATGTCGAGACCGTATTGCCGGCGAAACCGTCTCGGATAGAGAACCAACATCCAGGCGTAGATCCTGTCCGCCCACGTCTCGTGTCGCATGATGACGCGATCCGTTACGACCGCGAGGCGTGCGCCAGGTCGCGCACGTCCCTCGAGTCGGCCAGATGTACCATGCGAGCCGCTTCGGCCTCGACCACTTCGCGGCCGAGGTCGGTTATGCGGTAGTAGCGGCGTCGCTCGTCGCCCTCCCCGTCAACCTGCCGCCGATCCGCCTCGGCGATGATGCCCTGCGCAACCAAACGGGCCATCAGCCGGTAGAGCATCCCGGGCTCCATGTCGATCCTTCCGGCCGAGCGTTTCCCCACTTCTTTTTTGATGCCGTACCCGTGGAGCTCTTGGGCCGCCAGGACGACCAAAACCAGGAAAGTGGCGGGTTTGAGCGGTAGAAAGTCTGCAGGACGTGCTGGGGTCATGTCGTCGTCTCGCCAGCGTAGATGTGTTTATCATGCATGTTATTTACATATAGTACGACCTCGAGCGCAGAAAGTTTCGGAGATGCCAGCAAACACGTTAAGTACATGTCAATTAATAGCTTACAGTATATATCCCGTAGAATACTGGGGGCGAGGAGCCCTTGCGCTCGCTTTATCGCTGCACTAATGCGGATTATGCAACGTGGGTTTATGCTGCAACGGTTGCAGTCTAGTCGCGCGATGGGGTGTGAAATGGCAGCAAGGAGCGAGGGGTAATTCGTTAGGCGGACCTAGAATGCGATGAGCGGTGACTACGGCCTAGAGGATCTTCGGACTTCCGTGGCGAGTGCGGCTTTGCGCGCTCCTGCCGTATCCGAATGGTCGATCGGTATGCACGTTCATCACTGCTGCTTGGCGATGATTAGAATCTGTCAATCGCTGATCGCTTCCACGCCGCCTACACCCCGTTCTAGATTCTCCCTGGTGACGGCACTTGTTTTCTCAAGCGGCCGGTTTCCGCGAGGCCGCGCGCAGGCGCCAGATGGCGTGTTGCCGAGGCAAGACGTCTCGCCAGCGGAGCTTGGGACGCTGCTCGATCAGTCCGAGCGGATCCTGACTGAGGTGCATGACCTCGATCCCAAAACCTGGTTTAGACACTTCGCCTTTGGTGTTTTTGACAGAGACAAGACCCTGCGGTTCATACTTATCCACAACCGACATCACCTGAGAATTATCTCGGATATTGTGGCCGCCTAACACCATTGCCTAACTGTCAACCCGGCGGTGGCTTAGCTCCACGCCGCTAGGCGTCATCAAAGAGGCATTCGTCATGGATCGATTACAGCAAAAGTATTCGGATCAGGAGTCCCTGACAGTTCCAACACCCTTGTCGCGAAGCGTAAATTGGCTGCCGAAGCCGCGACATCTTGTAGATAGGAGGTGACACTATGACAGAAACATGGAGTAAGTGGGCGCCAATGCCGCTGCGGCTGATCCTCGGGTTCGGGTTTTTATATCACGGCGTCCCCAAACTGTTCACCGCGCAAGGACATGAAATGTTCGTGGGAATGCTACAAAACATTGGAGTACCTGCCGCTGGATTGGCGGCGTGGCTAGTTGGAATCGTAGAGGTGCTCGGTGCGCTCGCACTCATCGCGGGAGCGTTCGTGACAATAGCATCGGTGTTGCTCATCATCAATATGCTGGTCGCTCTGTTCACGGTGCACCTGCCGAATGGGTTCAGTTTCATTCACGTTACCGGCATGACCGATGCCGGGCCGCAGTTCGGAATGCCCGGGTATGAGGTAAACCTGCTGTACATCGCAGGCTTGCTTGCGCTCTTGCTCCGAGGCCCCACGCACATGTCGGTAGATCAAAGATTGGCTGAGAAAGCGCGCGGCGGCGGGTCCAGCATGTAGATAGGCTCTCCACTCGGGGAGCCCCTCGGAACGCGTCCTGGTGGTCTGCCAACAGGGCGCAGCATCTTTGCAGGTGCAAGAGATAACGCCGTAGCTCATGTGAAGATTCGGTAGGCGGCGTGCGGTCCCACACGAATGGGGTGTTGGATGCCTATTTCTCAACAGTCAGTTGGCGAAGAGATCGCGAATAGCGTGAGCCACGGCGTTGGCTTCCTGGCGGTCCTCGCAGTGACGCCCTTGTTGGTGCTAGGTGCGATCCCCCACGGTGCCGCGAGTATTGTGGGCGTCAGCATCTTCGCTGCGACGATGGCTGTCTTATACCTCGCATCCACTCTCTACCACGCCTTTCCGAGCGCGCGAGCCAAGCGCGTAT
>JACZUR010000077.1 GCA_022573095.1 Gemmatimonadota bacterium
ATCAGAGATTCGGAGAAGGCGCTTGAAATACCAGATCTCATTAGGGAAGGAACGACGCAATACGGTATGCAGTCGTTCGATCAGTCGATCATGCATTGGTACAATAAGGGTGTGATTTCCAAAGAGGCGGCGCTGTTTTACTCGAGTAATCCGAGCGAGTTTGAATTGCGGCTCAGCGGTGTCGAGGGAACTTCTGACCGTACATTTTCAGACCAGATAGGTGGTGGTGAAAGCGGCAGCCTTGGAGGCGGGGTTTAGCCGTCCGCGACCAGATGTTCAAGAAAATACTGATAGCGAATCGCGGAGAGATTGCTTTGCGCATCATCCGCGCGTGTCGCGAGCTGGGCGTGGATACGGTTGCGGTCTACAGCGAGGCGGACCGCGATACACTTCACGTGAGATTTGCCGACGATGACGTGTGCATCGGGCCAGCCCCTAGCCGTTTCTCTTATTTGAATATTCCAACTATCATTGCCGCGGCGGAGATAACGGGTGCGGATGCAATTCACCCCGGCTACGGTTTCCTGGCGGAAAGCGCTGAGTTCACCGAAACCTGCGCGGCATCGAATATCAACTTCATCGGGCCAACTGCCGAACAGATACGTCAGATGGGCGACAAAGCCAACGCGCGGAAGCTTGCCCAGGAGCTTGGCTTGCCCGTAGTGCCTGGATCCGCTGGCACCATCGAAGATCCGGACGAGGCGCTGAGCGTTGCGGAGGAGATCGGGTGGCCGGTGATGATCAAGGCGGCTGCCGGTGGTGGCGGAAAGGGTATGCGCGTAGCAACTGACAGGGAGGTTTTCGCGCAGTCGTTCCAACTGGCTAGGAACGAGTCTCTCGCGGCCTTTGGAAGCGCTGATGTGTACATCGAAAAGTTCCTAGAACGACCTCGCCACGTCGAGATTCAGATTATGGGAGACCGTCACGGGCGACTAGTTCATCTGAACGAACGCGATTGTTCTATCCAACGTCGTCATCAAAAGCTGATTGAGGAGGCCCCCAGTCCAGGGTTGTCCGAAGAGATTCGCCAACAGATGGGTGACGCGGCGGTGAAGGCGGCCAAACACATCGGATACGTGGGAGCCGGAACGGTTGAGTTCCTTCTCAACGGTGACGGCAGTTTCTACTTCATGGAGATGAACACACGGATACAGGTCGAGCATCCCGTAACCGAGATGGCGACGAGTCTAGATCTAGTCAAAGAACAGATACGCGTTGCCGCTGGAGAAAAACTTGGCGACAGATTTCTGGTCAGCAAGTTGAGAGGTCACACGATCGAGTGCCGGGTGAACGCCGAGGATGCGGCGCGCAACTTCCAACCGTCACCCGGAACGATTACTACTTTCCACCTCCCGGGCGGACCTGGGATCCGAGTCGACACGCACGTCTTTCAGGGATACGAGGTACCGCCGTACTACGATTCGATGATCGCCAAGGTGATCGCGCACGGGAATACTCGGGAGGAGGCACTGAGGCGAATGAGTCAGGCGCTGGACGGTTTCATCATCGAAGGTATCAAGACCACGATTCCGTTTCTAAAGCGTGTTATACATCACCCCGATTTTGAGTCGGGCGAAGTCGACACCAAATTCTTAGAACGCGCGAACGGTCTGCTTAACCCGCAAGAATGAAATTATCGGTCTACTTCACACCGCTCGCGGTCAACCCGTCCGTTGTGACCGGCAAGCCAGTGTTGGTCATCGATATCTTGCGTGCCACATCGACGATGGTCACCGCGCTTGCAAACGGGGCGCGAAGTATCGTGCCGGCGGAGACAGCGGACGAGGCTATGCGCATGGTTCAGAATCTGGAATCGGACGACCTTGTGCTTGCGGGGGAGAGGAACCTGGCGCCAATCGAAGGGTTCGATCTGGGGAATTCTCCGCTCGAAATGACTCCCGAAGCTGTTGGCGGGAAGCAACTTGTCATGACGACCACCAACGGATCCGCTGCGTTGGCAGCAGCTGCGCCCGGAAATCCCGTGCTGATCGGGGCAGCACTCAACTTCAGCGCTGCGGCCCGGGTCGCAAGAGAAGCATTAGATCGGGCTGGGGAAATTGTAATCGTTTGCGCAGGACGAGAACGGATGTTTGCGCTCGAAGACGCATACGCGGCCGGACGGTTTGCACAGTCCCTGGTTCAGGGTAGGGGCCGGAGTGCGGTAGAGCTGAACGATGGGGCCATCGCTGCACGCGAACTGGTTAGAAGGTACGGAGACAGGTGGCGGCGGGCCATTAGTGCCAGCGCGGCGGCACGAGCGCTAAAAGTTGCTAAATTGAAAGCAGATGTTGATGCGGCTACCGAATCCGACACATTTGATATTGTGCCGCACTACGAAAACAAATTAGTTTCAGTTCCCAGCTAACGCTTAGATGGCTCCGGCCCCCCGCCACCGACGAGAGCTACAGGGCATCGCAGCCCTGCTAGGGGGTCTCTTCTTCGCGCTTTCCCTCGCACCAGTAGACGTAACCGGCCCGCTCGGCCGGTTCTTCGCCAGGTACCTTTGGATGTATCTCGGGGCGGGTGCCGCGTTCATTCCGATCTCGCTTGTCACCGCGTCTCTAGGCGCTTTTTCTGTATTCGACGGCGCCAAGATCAAGAGATTGATGGTACTTCTTGCGGGCCTGATCCTGCTCGTACCATTTGTAATCGCTTTGGGTGGGGGCCTGTCCGACAGGCACCAGATGCCAGCGGATTACGACAATTGGGGACTGTTTCACCGTTCGATCGGCATGATCGTAGCACCGCTCTTTCTTATCACCAAACGCCTGGTGGGTACCGGTGGGGCGTCGATCTTGGGAGTTCTGAGCTTGTCGTTTCTCACCGTACACACGTTCGGATGGCACCCGTTTCGGAGACTGATTGCGATCGCAAAGGGAGAGAGGGGAGCAGGGAGCGGGGAGCGGGATGTCCGATCCGAGAACTTACTCCGTGACAATGCGCCCAGCCTTCCCGATAGAACGGCTCCCCCCTCCCCGCTCCCGGATCCTCAGCTTCCCAAGCCGAAACACGCTCCCACTTCGCCGCCGCTGTCGACGGACGATCTCCCCGCGATCCAGGCGGCGGTCGATCAGCTTCCTTCGCTGGACCTGCTCGACGAGCCCTATGAGGGGGATATGGACGCCGGCGAGGAGGAGTTGAAACATCTCGGAGATGTGTTGATCGAAACACTCGCGACCTTCAAAGTCGATGGAAAAATCGTTGGGAGGACGACCGGGCCCGTGGTCACGCAGTTCGAGGTCAAGCCGGCCCCCGGTGTGAAGGTTGGCAAGATAGCTTCGCTGGCCGACGATCTAGCTCTGGCGATGCGGGCCAAATCGATTCGGATAGTCGCACCTATTCCCGGAAAAGCCGCTGTAGGCGTGGAGGTACCGAATCCCAACCCGCGTATGGTGACCTTCAGAGAATTGTTGGAGGCGCGAGAGTGGGAAGATACGCGCGCCGGCCTTCCGATTGCGCTCGGCAGGGATCTCGAGGGCCGCGCTACCATTGCCGACCTCAGCAAGATGCCGCACCTGCTTATCGCAGGAGCAACTGGTTCGGGAAAGTCTGTCTGCATCAATACGATCATAACGAGCCTCATTTATCGCTACTCTCCGCGCGAACTCCGGATGCTGATGATAGACCCGAAGATGGTCGAACTCGCTACCTACAACGCTTTGCCTCACCTCCGCCATCCGGTCGTCACCAACAACAAGGAAGCGGCTCAGACTCTCAAGTGGGCTGTTATCGAGATGGAGCGGCGCTATCGACTGTTCGGGGCCAACACCTGCAGGAACCTCTACGACTTCAATAAGAAGGTTGAGCTGGGTAGGAAGATGGTCGAGCCAAAAGGGGAGCGGGAAGGGGTGAGCGGTAGGCTGGCGCCGGAGGCAACCGCTGCTACCTCCCCGCTTCCGTATACCGACGGACCTCTCCCGTACATTGTCGTCATCGTCGACGAGCTAGCCGATCTAATGATGACCGTGCAGGCCGAGGTGGAGAAACCGTTGGCACTGCTAGCCCAGAAAGGGCGCGCAACAGGCATCCACATTATTCTCGCAACCCAGAGACCCAGCGTGAATGTCATTACGGGCCTGATCAAAGCGAATTTTTCGAGCCGCATAGGTTTCAGGGTGGCGTCTAAGATCGACAGCAGGACTATTCTGGATCAGAACGGTGCCGAAGCTCTCTTGGGCAACGGAGACATGCTGTTTCTGCCCCCGGGCAGCAGCGAACCAGTGAGGTTGCAGGGAGCCTTTATAGGGACCGAGGAGACTGAGGATGTAACCAACTGGTATCGCGAGAGGAAGATCGAACGCGACGAGTTGCTGAAGAAAAAGGGCCTCCCGATACCGGAGGACACCGAGGACGACATCATCGCCGTCATGCAGGCCATCGAGGCTGCGGAGGCTGGGAAGGAGATACCGGGGGAGCCGAGCGACCGGGATCCCCTCTTCCGGGAGGCGGCGGAGACCTGCCTCCAGAACCAGTTGGGGTCGACCTCGCTACTCCAGAGAAGACTCCGGATCGGCTACGGTAGGGCCGCGCGAATTATCGACCAGCTTCACGATGCCGGCGTATTGGGGCCGCCCGACGGCTCGAAGGCTCGTGAGGTGCTGATTGGGGCGAGTCAGCTGGAAGAATATTGCGGCTAACAGGGGAGCGGGGAGCAGAGAGTTGTGGGCTTACTACAGCTTACAGTTTTTTTCGTGCAGGGTGCAGCGGTACGCGTAAGCAATGCAGCCTCCGCTTTAGCGGTAGCAGCCGGGCTCGCGGGTTTACCCGCGAGAAAAGAGCCGTCAATGGGTCGGTGATCGCGCGTCCTGACTGTAAGAGGCTCCGATGAAAGAAAAAACCAAGAAAATAGTTCGTTATCTGTCGATTGCTGTTGCAGTTGCGGCGCTGATCTTTGGCGTGGTGTTCTTCGTGGCGTTCGAGAAGGTCGTACGTTCTATTGCGACTGCGAATCTGGAAGACATTCCCGAGGGCTGGACCGAGACGATTCGCAACCAGTCTACGCCGCCGGCCGTTTTGAGCACTCTACTTCCCGCGGAACGCATGGACGGCAACGCGGCCGAGTTCGTTGATCGGTATGCGTCGGGGCTCGGCGACGACGAGGTCTATGCGTCGGCGCTCAGAAAGCTACGAGATGAGGAGCCGTTTAGCGCGGCGGACTCGGCTGCATGGGATAGTGTTTTGGCCGACTCCACCGTGGAGTTTCTCGCACGTTCTGCTTCGCTCACGGACTACAGGATATACCATCTCGTGCTGGCTCGCCCTGAGAACGAAGGGGCGTCGACGATCATCTCCGTGATTCATCCCGAGTACTGGAGACTTAGCATTGGAGCGCGCGCGCTGGCGTTTCGCGCGAGGCGGAAGTTGGCGGGGGGTGATACAGCCGCAGCCGTTCGCGATATCAGAAGCGTGTTTGCTCTAGGCAATCATATGATGCGCGCGGACCCATTCTTTGAGGGGTGGGCGATTGGCCGAAACCTTATAAAGCTGGCGGCAGAGGAAGCAGAGAATATCAGTACGGTAAACGGCGACACAGATCTTGCAGCTGCCGCGGCTGAGATTCTGCACTGGATTGAAGAGTCCGGTGGGATGGGAGTCTTCTTTGAAGCTATGGTGGCTCTGCCAGACAGCGCAGTTCAGCTTGCAGGTGAGGAGTCGTTGGCGACGGCCTGGCGCAGCGAGGCGCTGGCAGCTCTGATTATGACTCAATACCGCCCGTACAGAATCTGGGGTGGCATTCAGGACGAGGTTAGAGAGGTTGTAACCTCATTCGTTGACGATGCGGACCCGCAGATAGCCGGCAGAGCGGCGTTCATTCTTGGAACGATGGACTCGTGGGACGAGATGGGTGTGTTCGGCCGGTGGAAGTTCTTGTGGAATGTTGTAGGGAGCTAAGTTTGTTTCATTCTTCCTAACCGATGTATGAGAACGTCACTGGCGGGGAGGAACTAGCGTGAAGATACGCAGGCTGTTCGACTTCTATCTTCAGGAAGTCAACTTCATCTATCTGTTCTGGGCTATGTTCTGGACGTTGAACGGGCTCGACAAGTTCTTCGTTCGTGTCGGCGCTGAACCCGGTTCTGTCTGTTACTTCGCAGACGGACGGGAAACTCCCTGCGGGTGGTTCGGCACCGATCGCGCAGACCAGATTCACGCTTACTTCGATAAACTGTTGCTGCCCGATTGGATGGGTGCGGTGACTGTCTATGCGTTTGCTGTTATGGAACTCGCACTGGGCGCGCTATTCATCTGGATGTTATTGAAAAGTGTATTTGCCACCAGCAACGTCTCCCACATGATTCACCGGCTGGCGTTCAAGGGAAGCGTACTGATGTTCCTTCTTTTCAGTACAGGTGACATCCTCTTCGGAGATAGACGCGAACTCTGGGAGCACGGGACCTTCTTGGTGCTGGTGATCATAACCTTCGGTGTTTATGCGTATCGAGACGAGTTGCGGGGTCAGGTGGTTCGGGATCTCCAGAATGTCACTCCCGGATCGACAACGCCACGCGCATCCACCATATACAGGAGCGAGTTTCACAAAAAGGGGGATTGAGCTACTGCACTCCGACCGCGAACGCTGTGAGGCCTGAGCCCGCTCTCCGGATATCCCGACGCTAAAGCGTCGGCTCGGCAACTGACACGCCCTAAAGGGCGGCGAAGAAAGAGGGTTTGAGGGCTGGCGATTCCCGATTCCCCGCTCCCGCTGCACGGAAAAAAACTGTAAGCTTTAGGTCGAGCCTAAAGCATACCGCTTACGGCCTAATCTGACGCGCCCGGACCCCGCCGGTTAGTTTCCTGTCTCCACTATCACTGATGAAAGCGGAACACGAAGACATGAAGTCATACAACATCGGCGTCATACGAGGTGACGGGATTGGTCCCGAAGTAACCAAGGAAGCCCTGAAGGTGATGGAGGCTGTAGCGTCGGACGAGGGGCTCGAATACAAGCTCGTCGAGTATCCCCACAGCGGCGAACACTACCTCAAAACGAAAGAACTTGTTAGCGACGCCTTGATCGACGAGTGGCGGGATCTGGATGCTGTCCTGTTGGGCGCCATAGGACATCCGGACGTAGAGCCGGGGCTGGTTGAGCGCTCTGTTATCCTGGGACTGCGGTTTGGCCTGGATCTCTATATCAACCTCCGTCCGATCAAGTTGTATTCCGAACATCTTTGTCCACTCAAGGATAAGGAGCCGGAAGACATCGATTTCGTCGTCGTGCGTGAGAATACCGAGGGCATCTACTCGCAGATCGGAGGGCACTTCAAGAAGGGTACGCCTGACGAAATAGCGTTGGTCAACGGTGTCTATACGTGGAAGGGATGTGAGAGGGCGTCGCGGTACGCCTTTGAACTCGCTGACCGGCGAAAATCGACGAAGGGTCCCAAAGTCACCCTGGTAGATAAGGCGAATGCCATCAGGCCGCATGACATATGGACGCGCGTGTTCGCTCAGGTAGCGAAAGATTTCCCTGGCGTTGAGACTGACCATGCGTACGTCGACGCGTGCTGCATGTGGATGGTGAAGAACCCCGAGTGGTTCGACGTCATCGTGACGACGAATCTGTTCGGGGATATCATAACTGATTTAGGCGCAATGATTCAGGGTGGTATGGGTATCGCGGCCTCCGGTAACATCCACCCCGGCAAGACGTCGATGTTCGAGCCGATACACGGTTCCGCTCCCAAGTACGCGGGGAAGAACGTCGCGTGTCCTCTTGGAGCTATCAGTGCGGTGGCAATGATGCTCGACTTCCTCGGTGAGACGCAGGCGGCAACGCGGGTCGAATCCGCGATCAGCGAATTGCTCGGTAGTGGTGAAGTGCCTTCGGCTGACGCGAGAAGCGGTATAGCGACTGACGCCATGGGCGACATGGTAGTTGCGAGACTGTGAGAACTCGCCAGGGGGACGAGTTTTGGGACACTTATGTTCTGTCAGTCTTCGGGCGAATGAGGAGGTGGGCGGGCCCCCCAAAATTCTAAATCAACAAAGACATTAGATCGCTAAGTCACGGTTCTGGGCAAATGGGTCGACCAAATGTCACCTTTTGGCCGACCCTGACATTCGAGCTGCTGTTAGCGGTGCTGCTCCCGGGTGACAAGTTCGACTGGCGGCTGTTTCTAGGCTGAGCCGCTCAGATTCTACTTCCTTCCAAGTGACACGGACGCACGTGGTGCTCCGTTCAGGTCGACGGAAATCAGGCCGCGTGAGCAGTCGTTGGTGCCGGGACTGGTTACGCTTCCCTGCATATTGTCGCTTGTAAAAGTCATGTTCCAGGTGCTCCCGAAACTGTCAGTGAATGTCGCTGCTGACGAAGTAACAGTTCCGGAGAGAGATAGATTATCCGTTAGGCCGGTGATGAATACACCGCTGACGAGGAGCTGTGTGTCAGATGCGGGAATATTGAAACGGACCGACCCGGTTACAGACTCACCGGACTGAGTCAGGTCCATGATGACTGAAGGTGGTACGAGCGAACCGTTCCACTGCCAGGCGGGATTCGGACAGTTTATTCGAAAATTTCCGGATCCTTCCCAGCGACCGGTCAGGTCACGAGCAGCTGACAACCCTCCTGAATCAGAGCACGATCCAAGAGCGAGGATCGCTGTGACAGTCCACGCGATGCGCGAGATGTTTTTCACATTCTCCTCCTGTGAAACGCTTGATAATCTTCCGGTCTGCGAGATCCGGACGTCCACCGAACTTGCGGTCGGTGATCCCTAATTCGTTTTTGGAGCAGTTTCTTACTTTACCGAGGTGCAGGTATTCAAAACTGATTTGTTTCAGCCGCTCTGGAATCCATACTGCGTACCGCTTAGTGCTTACTGCCGGTTAAGCTTTTCCCCTCATCTTCCAGAACCACCAGCGCAATCCAACGAA
>JACZUR010000078.1 GCA_022573095.1 Gemmatimonadota bacterium
TTTATGCACTATGGACGATTCCGGGCGGACAATGCGACGTGAGACCCGGACGTCGTGGGAAAGTCATTTGGAAAAGCAATACTAAAGAGGAGGAAGGCCACCATGAAATGGTCGCGTGAACGCACTACAATTTTGACGGCGGTCGCCGTCACCCTGACGGCCTGCAGCGACGGCTTAGGGCCGGATACAGCGTCGTTTGACGCAGTCGAGACTCAGGCGAATGTGCAAACCGTGGACGCAGTGTTCAGCGCAGCGGCTTGGGAGAGTTTCGAGGCGTTGGGCGGGATGTTCATCGCCGGCAGCCCAGTAGCCGGCGCACTGGCCCAACACTCTGCCGACCTCTTAATAGCAGGGACGATGCCGGACGCAGAGGAACGGGAGAGAGTGATGGGCATGATCGCGAGCGAGATCGTCGCTGCGATCGAGTCACCGTCACTCAGCCTCGTACCGATCATCTCCGAAAACGTACGCGGGACCACATTCGTGTTCGATCCAACTCTGGACCGCTACGTTGCCGATCCAGAGCTAACCGGGGCGCCTGCGAACGGGGTGCGCTACATCCTCTACGCGATTAATCCGATCACGAGGGAACCTCTCGTCGATAATGAGATCGGGTATGCAGATATTATTGACCTGGATTCGCCCAGCGCCAACGGTATTAGCCTGCACTTTCTCGCGGTATCCGACGGTGTGACGCATCTCGATTACACCGTTACGACTGAGCGTACCGACGAATCGGGAACTATTGCCGTATCTGGATCCGTCACCAACGGCACGGACACGCTCGAGTTCACGATCAATATCGCCGGTATGAGTACCACCGCAGGGCAGACGGTCGACGTCAATTTTTCAGTGGATATCGTCGGTAGAAACTTCGGCTTCGATCTCGTGTTTGCTGGGGTGAAGCAGGGGGGCGCGGAATCATCCGAAATCAGCCTCACGGTGAACGCAGGACCAAATATCATTGTAATGGAACGATCCGGAACGCCGGCAGCGTACACAGTTTCGATCACCGTCAATGGTGAGTTGTTCGCTACAGTTACCGGAAATCCAACCGGAATCGTAATCACGGGCGCGGGCGATCGAGTGATCACACCCGAAGAGGCGGAAGCGTTGCGACGGATGCTGGGATTGATCCCACGTTCGGTGGATGCCTTGCAAGGATTGATGCGGCCGGTGCACAGGATCATCCAACTCGCCGTACTGAGTAACGTGCTGTAGACGACTCGACAGCAGATACGACACGCCAAGCAACGGCGTGTAGAAGGCCCCGCCAACGCGGGGCCTTTTTCGTGGCTGGCTGAGCCGTGGGTTAACTTATTGCCCATCAACAACTTCCCACGCCAGCATTTTACGTATAACATTAATGCGATTGCTCACTCACATCTTCTTCACCTGCGCGTACCGGTCAGTCGATGGACGCGTCCGCCTCGGCCTCTGTCTCGAACAGATTCCCTGTGAGTAACTCCTGCACTATACGGTCGGCATCGTAGACATGGTCCATAGCCGCCTGAACTGCGCGTACATCAACCATAATGTTTCGTCCGCTTTCGGGCAGGTAGATGTAAGCCCGCGACAGGCCCTGGATATTTCTGTCGAAGTTGAGTCCCACCAGCTCGAGGTCTTTGGTCACGGCCGGCGAACCTGAATTCCCACCGTACGTATCCGCCGTGGACACGAAGTTGAGCGGCGTGCCGAGGTCTAGGCCGGCGGGCGGAGTCGCCCAGCGATCGGGCAGGACCCAGTCCGCCGCACCGCCGTGAGATCTGTGCCGGTCATAGAGGCCGTAGAAGGTCGTGTACGGCGGCGCCACAGTTCCGTTGTACTCGAATCCACGCACGACCCCGTCCGTAATGCGTGGAGATCGGGTGGCGTCCGGCGCAACGCTTGTCCCGTAAACTGCAAACTTGACCCTGCCGAGGTCGGCCGCCAGGGCCCGCTCCTCCGCACCGAGCTCGCCCGCACGTTGCCGAAACTGCCGATAGTGAGGAAGAAACGCTGCAGCCAGCCTGACCGCCGGGTCGCTTGTGAGACGATTCAGCCGGCCCAGAGATCTGGCGGCGCGGTCGGCCGTTGCCAGACCGGAAATCCTAAGGATGCCGGCCGCCCGATCCAACGCCGGACCGTCACCTGTAACTCTGTTGATTTCATGCTCTGCACCGAAGGAGCGCTCAAAATCGTTGAGCCTGGCGGCGAGATAGCGGAGTTCCAACGCCCGGGGGAGGTCCGCGATATCAGAAACCGCACGCCTCAGGATGATTAGCGAGTCCCGATCGACATCGTTCTCGACCGCATCGAGTAAAACATTGACTGCGATCGCCCTCCTGACAGTGGCCGAACTGTATACCGAACTTGTTAGCACGCGAAATGCCGCGTCGGCATCGGCCAGCTCCGCCCTGCGCCCCTGCACTTCGGCCATGCGGTCAAACAGCAATCCGAAACGTTCCGCCAGTTGTGGATCCTGGTCGATAGCCTGCCGCAGTTGATTCTCTGCGTCCTGCCGCTTCGCCATAACCACAGGGTTGGCAAGGGCTTCGTACATACCACTGTTGGCCTTGAGCGAATTCGAAAGGCCGAAGATCCGGTTGCGAATCTGAAATTCGCGAGCGGCTTCCGGGTCCCGCTCCCAGAAGTCGTACAGGGCGTCCAATCGCGTCGTCAGCCATGTCACGGTGTTTGGCTGCTGAACGTCGCGCTTGTACTCGAGCTGCGACATCGTGGTGAGCCGCTGGGTGGGGCCTGGGCTTCCTATCACAAAAACAGCGTCACCCTCCTCCACGCCGCCGGATCCCCAACCGAAATAATGGTCCGTCTGAAACGGCCTGCCATCCTGCCCATACACTCGCAGAAACGCAAAATCCAGCGCATAGCGGGGATAAGTAAAGTTGTCGGGATCACCGCCGAAGAATCCTATTTGCAACTCGGCGGCGGCAACCAAGCGGACATCGGTATACCTCCGGAATACATAGGCGGAGTAACGTCCACCGTTATAAAGGCCGATCGTCTGTACGAAGATGGAGTCACCCCGATCCAGGTATTGTGCGCGCAGATTCTCTGCTATACTGGCTAGCGCTTCCCGCGTTTCGTTGCCTTCGGCACCAGCTGCAGCCACCTCATCGGTAATGTCTCGCACCGCAATCAACTGGTCCGCAAACATCCCCGGAAGCGACCGCTCTTCATCGAGCGTCGTTGCATAGAAGCCGTTGTCTAGGAGATCTTCGCCGGGCCGGCTCACGTTGCTAACCCGGCTCCGAACGCAATGATGATTCGTCGCCACCAGCCCGTTGGGTGACACGAACGACGCCGAACAGCCGGGAATTCGCAGCGCGGACATACGGGCGCGCTCGAACCACTCCTCGTTTGCGTCGAATCCATATTCTTCGCTGAAGTATTCGGCCGGGGAGTATTCGAACGTCCACATCTTTCCGGAGTCGAATCTCCCCGCGCGGACCGTATCTATGTCGACGACGCCTGCCTGCGAGAGCGCCGGCAGCGGCACGAGAACAGTGAAGCCGGCAGCGATCAGTGCTGCTGACGTCGCCAATCGAGACCAGCGGGAATTCGACCTGTGCATTTCTAGACCTCTCGTTCGGGTTGGGCCACAAACGTAACCCCCGAGACGGAGAAGTACTAACTCCCATACAGCGATGCGGCGAACCACACCCCGCTGCTTCAGATTCCGATCAGACTCTCGAAACCTGGGTGACGGTGCAGCGGTTCCCACACCGGATCGGAGCGCAAAACGTTCACAGAAATCAGGGACGGACCCGACAGCGCACGCGTCAACATTGCTACAGCCTCGTCGAGCTGCCCGATCCTAACCAACACCTCGGCCTTCAGTACCGCGAGTTCCGGACCGTGATAAGCGTCCTGGTAAGCCGGCCGGTGATCCCGCACACCGTCCATGATCTCGGCAGCGTTCTCTACTTGGCCCGAACTCGCATAGGCCAACGCCAGCACGACGCTGTCGCGTACCGAATCTATAAAGCCACGCGCTAACCTCTGCTCAATTATGACGTTGGCAGAGTCGCGCAGGGCGGAAGCCATGGCCGCGCGTCCGAGCTGCTCCATCGACTCGGCCTTATGAGCATAGAACCGTAGACTGTCCAGACCATCACGCCTCACGTCCCACTCCTCGATCTCGTCCGTGTAGCTTGAAGCAAGCAACCTGCTCGACAAGCGATAGAGCAGAACTGTCTGCTGGGGCTGAACGATCTGGCAATACCGTTGGATGCTCTCGTACGCCCGCTCGGGGTTGCCGTCCCACAGCAGATAGTTGAGAGCCATCATGCGGTATGTTCGCCACGTCAACGGTGATACAGCCGCCGCATGCTCCAGATATCGCCCGGCATCGGCGTAATCGCGCGTGCGCATGAGCGTAGTGGCGAGCGCAATCGCAATTTCATAAGAACCGTTGTCGAGCTCAAACGCTCTCTCTAGATACTCGAGCGCTTCAGAAAACCTCCCCTGCCGCCGCAGTACGTATCCGATCGGAGTCAGGACGCGCGGGTCGTTCGGGCTGATAGAATCGGCCGCGTAGTAGTGGATCAGCGCCGTTTCGTAGTCACGTTGACCGTAATAGTACTTGTACCCCTGTGCCAGAGCGGAGAGCATGGCACCCGGTGCAAGCTGCGTCGCTCGTTCGACAGCTAGCACTCCCGCATCTTGTTCCTGAGCCCGACCCCAATCGAACGACAGAGACAGACGTGCAATTCCGAGCATGGCAGAGGCCTCGGCAAACGTGGTGTCGAGGTCGACAGCGCGCTGGAACATGTCGGCAGCCGCCACGGCGTCCGAATACACGATGTTTCGCTTGAAGTACTGATGCCCGCGTTGGTAGTGCTCGAGTGCCAAAGCGCTGGTTGTAGCCGGAGCGTCCGCCAGCGTTGGCAGCTCGCTAGCGGCCCCGAATGAAGTACTGAGAAACCATCCCAGCGCCACCGGCAAGACGACGAGGGCCGTTCCCACAAATCCCAGTACTCCCTTACTTGCGGACCGTGCAAACAGAGGACGTATCAGCGAAGCAGCGGCGATCCTCTCTGTATCGATTTCGCCAAGCCGGACCGGAGCCACGAACCTGAATCCTCGGCGCGGCACCGTCTCAATGAATCGCGGCGACCGCGCGTCGTCTCCCAACGCCCTGCGAATCTCGCGCATACAGAAGTTGAGCCCCTGGTCCCATTCCACAACGGTTTGTCCCCATACCCAATCCCTCAGCTCCATCCTCGTTACCAGGCGGCCCGCATTTCGGACCAAGTAAGTGAGCACCTTTAGGGGTTGCGGTTGGAGCTTGATCGGTCTGCCTCCGCAACTCAATTGCTCGGCGCCGAGATCGAGCTTGAAAGTTCCGAAACACAACGTCTGACGCGACAGGTTGCCTACAGTCTCATTCTCCATGGTCGTCCTCACTGTTTCCTTAGATATTCGCAAACGCCTGATTACACCAAGTAAGACTTAATACCGCAGTAATTCCGTTGTGTTTCGTTTCCTCAAAAATTCCTCAAACCCAGCATGGGTTCGGCTTTACGGGAGATCTAGCAAGGAGGAGAACCCCGACCCGCCGGTGTTCCTGCATCAGTTTGTGTGAAGTGGTTTACGATTTAAGCTGCGGTTAATAACCTTGACAGTAAGAGCGCCTGACCCGGCCAACGCGGAGGCAAAGAAGATGGTCACGGCGACGATAACAGACCCGTGAACGCCAATGACGCGGCCCGTCGCCGCCGCTACGGCTGCTACCGATCCATCAGCCTCAGTCACCAGCATCAACACGATCCACGCGATGGCAGCGCCTGCAGCAGGCGTTACTGCTGGCCGTTCATCGCTTCCCCAAGCTCCCCATATCATTGCTATCACGGGCACGGCTACCCAACCCACCGCGACTGTTCCCAGTGCAAACGCCGCCGCCAGCAGCGCAACCCGCATCAAGAGCCCGAGATTCATTCGGCGCCCCGCAAGATAAGTGTAGCCGTCACTCTCTCATTGGGAATTTCCTCCGCTGCACGTGGGAAGATTACCTCTTCAAGTTCCCCGTTGCTCCACTTGCGGACACGGTCGGCATATCGTGTACTGACGGGATTACCCGACTGCCCGCCCGGGTATATAGTCCAGGCACGAATCTCTGGTCCGAGTTCCACGACCATACGCCAACTCGCTCCAAATGTACCCGACCCGGACGAGGGACTCATCGTCTCACGTCCACCCTGCACCGGGATTCCTTCAATTGAAAGTCCCGGGAAGCGAGCCACATGCATCAAGTTTGCGTGACGGATACCACCCCAGCGCCATGCCTCCTGACCGGGCGACCCGAAGCGTTCGACGACTTTGCGGTAAGCTTCCTCAATCGCCGACACCAGCACATCGTCTCGGGTCTCGATTTCCTCGCTTACCAGTCGATCCCACCAGACGCTCGCGGGATCTTCCAACAGCCCCGCCAGCACCGCCTCGCCCGGGGTTCCCACTCTACGTCCTGTCGAGTCCGCCAGTTCGTCCCAAACCAGCTCGGTGAGTTCAGCCATCGCAACCTCGAACAGCACGGCGCGTTCATTGTCGGTAGCGTACTCCCGATCCCATTCGGCCAGCAGATCAAGCGCCTCGCGCGCATCCTCGCCCAGCGTGGGAACTGCCATGCCGGCATTCAGGAACGCCGGGACAAAGAGGTTAGCGCGCGCACTCATGGGATGCGTCTGGAAAACGCGCATCGCGTCCGGTGTAACTGCTGAATCAGATCTGAGCAGCTGATTGATCTGAATCGCGCGCCACGGCACCCACCAGTCGGCTCCGAGGAACGCGTCATCGTGCCGTGGATCGACGGGTTCCTGATTGTTCGACGCAAGGAACCCCTGTTCCGGGTCCACCGCACCCGGATACCGATCTACGGGCCAGTATCCGATCCAGTCGCTGTCACTTGTCGTGCCGTCGCGAATAGCGACACCGTTCCCGTTATCGGGCCGCACCGGGTACAGACCGAACGAACGGAGCGCTATCGATCCCCAGCGGTCGGCGACCGCCCCGTTTTGCGGAGGCGCGTCGTGTTCGTTCATGACAGCTATCCACTCTGCGACGCTGCCGCTGCTTCCCAGCGCCGAGAAGGTGCTCGATGTTCGAGGTGACTCCAGTACCGTCCAGCGCATTGACAGCACCGTGTCGCCCAGTTGAACTATTGGCCCTCTATGATTTCTGTAGAGTGTATCGATCTCCAGCACTTCCTGCCCGGTACCGCTATACTCTTCCACCCTGCTCTCGAGGCTGACCCATTCACCATCGAGGCGGTAAGAGGTGGGCGTCTCGGGATCATCGAGTCGTTCTCGATAAAAATCCATCACGTCGGCACCCGTGTTTGTGAAACTCCACGCAACATCACGGTTGAATCCGACGATGATAAAAGGTGCACCAGGAAACGTTGCACCGTAGACATCCAATTCACCCGGGACAACCACGTGCACCTCGTACCAGATCGAGGGTATTGTCAGGTCGAGGTGGGGGTCACCGGCTAGGAGCGCGTATCCGTTTGCCGTTCTTTGCGGTGCAACCACCCAGTTGTTGCTCGCGTGATTGAGCGGCGCGGCACCCAGTCCCAGAAGATCCAACTCGGTCGCTTCACCGATTGTCCAAGTTGATGCAGAGTTGATCCTGGGCGGTGGTAGCGGAGTGAAGTCGAAGCGGGTAGATGCTCCGTTTGGTTGGATGGGTTCCTGAATGGGCGAGTGAACCGGGAACAGCGCACTTGCAGCCTCGGGACCCACTCTTTCAGCAACTCGGACCCATCGCCTGTCGATGCTGGAACCCGCCAACGTGAAACCCATCTGCTTCACGAGGTAGAGCGAATACACCGGATCCCATGCCACGGGCCGTTTGCCGATAAAATGATATTCGAAAGGGATTTGCCGGAGATTCATCTGATCGATCCAGGCATTGACTCCCTCAGCGTATGCATCAATCAGTCGTTTCACATCGCCACTCGACTCCGAGAGACTAGCGTATTCGGCGTCCGCGCTCGCGGCAAGCCAAAGAGCCCGCATCGACTTGTCCAGCCCAAGTGTTCGCACACCGAATAATTCGCTCAAACGTCCGGCGGTGAGACGCCACTGCAATTCCATCTGGAAGAGTCGATCTCGGGCGACCACGTATCCGAGAGCGCGGAAAGCATCTTCCCGTGACGCCGCAAAGATGTGTGGAACCGAACGATCGTCGTAGATGACAGAGACGTCATCACGAACGCCGGCTATCTCGACCGAGGATACCGCTTCGAGTTCGGCTGAACCGGCGACAGACCACACTCCCCTATATGGATCGAGAAGATTTCCGAGGGCGGGCAGAGAGCCAACGGGACGCATACCAACGTAAAGGAGAACGGCAAACAACGCCCCAGAGACCCACCCACCCCAATTCGTACCAGATGATCGAGAGTCGCGCATGGGGCAAAGTGTCCGAGAGACATGCGCCGGGTCAAGGCGCCATTCGGAATCGCCTTCGTGTGCTAGCGATTACTCCTGCCGCAACACATCCACTGGGTCAACCTTCGTTGCGCGACGCGCGGGAACGTAGGCAGCCAAAATGGCTGCAATAGCAACGAACAGCGGTACACCGACAAAAGTTTGTAGATCGGTCGCCTGGACACCATACAACTGGCTCGACAGGAAACGGGTCAACATGAAAGCCCCAACTACACCTATCGTGACCCGGTTCAGCTGAAGGGGCCTCGTCGCAGCCGGCCGCGGGCAACCCTGACGACGGGCTGATCGCCCGACACATCGGTCCACGCGAATAAGAGCAACCCACTCACCTGTGCCACTCTGGGGAATCCGGCCGCGCGGACACGGGCGCGGCGGGTCCCCATGCTTCGTCTTGCGCGTCGCGAGGTAGGCGTCGA
>JACZUR010000079.1 GCA_022573095.1 Gemmatimonadota bacterium
GCGGTGGAGGAGGCTCTTTCTGCCCGCATACACTTTGACTTTGATCGTTCGGTGATCAAGCCGGAGTGGGAGGCGGTGCTGGACATGAAGATTGCCATTCTTCAGGCCAACCCGATGTTGACCATATCGATCGTCGGGCACTGTGACGAGCGAGGTTCCGACGAGTACAACATCGCGCTGGGTAATCGGCGCGCGCTGGGCGCGAAGCAATATATGGTTAATCGAGGGATCGAGGCCCAGCGCATCTCCACGAGTTCGATGGGTGAATCCCAACCGGCTATGATGGGGAGTGGCGAGGAAGCGTGGAGTCAAAACCGAAGAGACGAATTCGTCATCGCCTCCGGTGGCGATGGGTTGGTACAACCAGGCAGTTGAGGAAGTTTGGAGCGCTGACCCTTAGCACCGTCGCCCTCGGCGCTTGTGCGCTGAAGGGCGATGTGCGTAGGGTAGAGCTAGAGGTAGCCGAACTCCGTGAAGAAACAGCCCGTGCCGACTCAGCGCGGGCTGTTGAACTTTCACGACAGGTTGACGCTATACTTGCGGGCCAGCGAGCAGTGATGGATTCAATAATAGTCGTTCGCAGGAATATGGTGGCGCTCGCGGGTGCGTTTCGATCTGACCATACGGAGATTCAGAGGCAGCTAATTCAGGTGCAGGAGTTGACCGGTCAGAGCCAGCGGCGCCTCACCGAGCTGCGTGTGCAGATCCAAAGTCGAGCCCTACGGGCGCAGCCGGGAGTAGTTGAGGGGGACAGTGGTGCCGTGGTCGGACCATTGGCGGGTCAGGCGGACGAGTTATACGAAGCGGCGCTACAGCAGTTGCGGCGTGGCAGCGCGGTCACCGCGCGGACCGGATTCCAGATGTTCATTGACAGGTATTCCAACCATCCAAGAACTGCAGATGCTCGCTTCCTGCTTGGTGAAGCGTGGTCGCAGGCGAATGCCGATTCAGCCGCGGCGGCCTACGAGGCTGTCGTGACCGACTTCCCCGATTCCCCTAGGGCTTCGTTATCTCTCTTTAAACTCGGCGTCATCGCCCAGCAAGACGATAGACTCGATGATGCTCGGACTTTTTATCGACGTGTGCTCGCCGGATACCCTGGATCCGACGAGGCGGCCCTAGCGCAAGATCGGCTGAGAAGCTTACAACGCTGACCTCGCGCCGCAGCGTGAAGTAGATGGCAAAAAGGAAGTCAGCGGGAGAAATGCCTTTCCTCGATCATCTCGAGGAACTCAGATGGAAGATTCTTTGGAGCCTCACCGCAATCATCGTCGGCTCCATGATAGGTTTCTATCTGGTCACCAACTTCGATATCCTTGGGTTGCTTAAGCAGCCGATCGCCCCCTACCTGCCCGATGGTCAGCTGTACTTTACCCATCCTATCGATCCGTTCCTGATTACGTTGAGGCTTGCCGTACTGGTGGGCGTAGTCCTCGCCGCGCCCGTCGTGTTTTGGCAGATCTGGACCTTCCTGTCGCCCGCCCTGTACGATTCGGAAAAGCGGAGGATTGTACCAGCTCTATTGGCGGGCTTCGCGCTGTTCGTCGCTGGCGCTATGATGGCGTACCTGTGGGTGCTTCCCGCTGTTCTCAGAATTTCTTTCTCGTTCTTGGAGGAGGGGCTCGAGCAGATCATTACGGCGGGCGAGTACTTCAGGTTCGCCACACAGGTCATCCTCGCATTCGGAATCGTGTTCCAGTTGCCTCTGTTCATGACGCTCGTGTCCGCGATGGGATTGCTAAGTCCCGAGTTCTTTAGCAAGAACCGGAGATACGCACTCGTCATATCCGCCGTCCTGGCGGCTATCTTGACGCCGCCCGATCCAGGTTCGATGGCTATGATGGTCGTGCCGCTGGTACTGCTGTATGAGGTGGGAATCCTCTTTGCGAAGTTGGTTGCCCGGAAGAACTCAGGGAAGATCGTCGCGACGATGCTTTTCTTTGTGGTGTTGGGCAGCCCTTCTGATCTGTCGGCGCAAGACCGGGGCAGGCAGCAACTTCTCGATTCGCTAAGGCGCGCTCGGGAGGCAATTCGAGTGGCAGAGACGCCCGCGATCGATGACACCGCCGGTGTGGTGGAGAACGCGACTGTGCTCGACACAGCGGCAGCCCGGGCGCTCGGACTTCCGACCTCGCCCACACGGCGGTTTCCACCCGCTGATTCCGTGATCAGGGCGCTGATGGAGCGGACGGGTTTCCGGGCGACTCGATATGCCGCCGACAGCCTCCGGCTGCACGGCGAGACGAAACAGATAGACCTTTCCGGCAACGTGCTGGTAGAGCGGGAGGGCAGCACGATCGAGGCGGATCTCGTTAACTTCCGGCAAGCCGACTGCCGCCTTGACGCAAGCGGAGAACCGACGCTGTTTGACGGCGCATCGGTCGTCGTTGGCGAAACGATGAGCTACGATATGTGCGAGCGAAGAGGAATCGTTCGCGAGGCGCTGACGAACTTCTCTCAGGGTGGGGTAAACTGGTTTCTCCGCGGGGGACTCGCCGTCGACTCTGCCTCCACGCGCATCTATTCCGTAAGCAGCAATCTGAGCAGCTGTGAACTGCCTACGCCGCACTATCACTTCGCCGCTGGTAGAGTGAAATGGGTTTCGAACAACATCATGGTTGCCCGTCCGATCGTCCTCTACATACGGGATGTGCCCATTTTGTGGCTTCCCTTCATGTTCCAGGATGTGAGACAGGGTCGGCGGAGCGGTTGGCTGGTTCCTCGTTTCGGGATCAATGACCTGATTAGACCGAGTTCAGGATATCGCCGGAGCATCGCCAATGTGGGGTATTACTTGGCGCTGAGTGACTATTTTGACGTTCGCAGTTCGTTCGACTGGTTCTCGGGCAGTTATGTGGCTCTCAACGCGGCGCTGCGTTACAGGTGGCTCGACAGATTCGTCAACGGAGGCGTTAACCTCACTCGAATCTGGGAATCTGGGCAGGACGGCGATCCTGGCGGCCGTTCCATGAGACTGATGTGGAATCATCAACAGAGCTTCGATCTGCGAACCAGGTTCTCAGCCAGCGTTGACTACGCGACAAGCGCTAGAGTGGTAGAACGGAACACTCTGGATCCGTTTCTTGCCACCGCGACGCTTACGAGCGCGCTCAACTTCAATAAGCAATATGACTGGGGCACTCTGACCATCGGCGGCCGCCGGACACAGAATATTACGGATAAACTGGTTACGGAGACCTTTCCCAACGTCTCGCTAACTCCGGTTCCGATCAACATAGGAGCGAATGCCACCTGGTCACCGTCTTTCTCGTTCACGAATAATCGGACGTTCAACCGGCTGGTTGGTGTCATCGACGTCCCGCCGGTGGACGGGCAGGCGTTGCAGGATACGGTATTCGCCTCTAGTAGATCGACTAATGTGAGATTCAACACACCGCTGAGAGTGGGTCGGTGGAACTTGCAGAATAGTCTGACGATTACCGATTTCATTACTAACCAGCCGAGTACGGTTACCGTGACCGACGCCACTGATAGCACGGTCGCGTTTCAGCGTTTTTATGGTTCTGACTTTAGTACCGGCATCGATTGGAACACAGGAATCAATCTACCGATGCTGTTTCCCAGTAGCTGGCGACTGCAGCCGGCGCTGGGGATTCGAAATTCCACCAGCGGTCCGTTCTTATTGCGCAACCGGAACACAGGGGGACAGTTCGTCAGTCAAAACAAGCGTCTATCGCTCAGTGCCACCGTATCTCCAACCTTGTTCGGGTTCTTCCCGGGACTCGGGTCGCTCGCGCGAATCAGACACTCGATTTCCCCGGTGGCGCGATGGAGCTACGCACCGGCCGCAACAGTACCGGAAGAGTTCGCACGCGCGCTGAATCCGAGGGGAACGCTTACCTTGAGGAGCGATCCCGTGCAAACGGTGAGCTTTGGCCTATCGCAGACGCTCGAAGGGAAATTTGCCGTCTTGCCTGGCGATTCAACGGATCCCAGAGATGCACGCAAGTTAAAATTGTTCTCAGTTCAAACGTCCTCTATCGAATACGACTTCGAGCAGGCGAAGCAAGAGGGGCGTAATGGATGGAGAACCCAGAGTTTAAGCAACACGTTCACGAGCGACCTACTGCCTGGTTTTACGCTTAGCATGGCGCACGATCTCTGGGATGGGCCTGTCGGTTTCGATACCACCGGGTTCGATCCGTTTCTTACTCGGGTGTCGGCCCGGTTTCGCCTGACCTCGGGCACCGTGTCCAGAATACTCTCGTATGTCACAGGAAGAACGCACGAGGATACACTCGCAGTGGAACCCGATCAGCCGTTCGATCGATTCGCCTCGATTGATCCGCTCGGGCGTCGTAGGCTGGGTAGTCTGAGCCAGCTTCCCACGGCGGTGAGCCGGGGCGAAGGATTCAGCGCGTCTCTTACCTACGATGACCAGCGGAGCAGGGTCCCCGAAGATGCGCCGGATGACTTCGTGCCGTCTGGGACGAATCGCACTCTGGGTTTCGCCGTCGGGTTTTCGCCCACGCAGCACTGGGCAGTTTCTTGGAATACCCAGTACAACTTCACGCGCAGTGAGTTTGGCCAGCACGTCTTGAGATTGGATCGCGACCTGCACCACTGGAGAGCCACGTTCTCCTTCGTGCGAACACCGAACGGGAACGTCGCTTTCAACTTCTTCGTCACACTGCTCGATCAGCCTGATATCAAGTTCCAGTACGACCAACGCACTATCGTGCGCTGACCCACAGAGGCCCGCGGGTGTCCTTATCGAAGGACAACGACATCTCTCTTCACCCGGAGCGTTGGACGCGTAACTCGTTATTTGATAATCGGTTGCGTCTTCCCGAGGCGGTTGGCACGGTACCTGCCACTCTGCTCGGTAGACCAGATTGATGACTACTGAGGATTACTATGAGATACCTTCCCATCACGTTACTTGCGGCAACGGTTCTCGGTTCGTGTAGCGATTCCACTGCTCCCGATCTCAGCGCCCCTGCCAATCTACGCTACAGGCTGGAGGCCAGTGGCAATCCCCAGTCTCCAACCGGAGTGTTGCTTACCTGGGATCCGGTGTCGGATGTGGATCTGGAGGCGTATCAGGTCTTCTCGAGCGCGACAGCAGGAGGCGACTTCAGCCTGCGTGCAACCACGAGTTCCACCTCATTCCATGACAATGGGAAGCCGGATCTCGAGTACTACGTGACCGCGTTGTCCACTGATGGCGATGAGAGTGCGCCGAGCAACTCGGTTCTGATCGACGAACGGCTGCGTCTGTCTCGGCCGGCGGCGATATCGAGTATCAGTCTCGACGGAGCGATCCACGTTTCGTGGTTGGATAACGCGTTCGAGCAGAGTCCCGATGGATTTGATCAATACAGGGTCTATAGCACCCCGTATTCGATCGATCTCAACCTGTGCGATGCGTCATGGTCACTCGAGGGCACGACGGTCTCACCCAGCTTCCTCGCGTCCGCGCTCCCCAATGGACAGCCGAGGTGTTTCGGTGTTTCTGCTGAATCGGTGGAAGGATTCGAAAGTCTCTGGTCGGACGTGATCGCCGACACACCACGTCCGGATGCGCGTAATCTCATTGTCTACGCCGATCAGTTTGACCCGCTCTTAAGTGGTTTCAGGTTTTTCGTCGATGGCAACGGCGACGGACTGGTAGGTGCGCTCGAACTGGGTATCGTGGCGCCCGGATCGCGGACCGATCTCGATTTCCGGGTCTCGAGAGACACTAATGACGACCTGTTCATCGAGCCGGTGAGGAGTGGTACCGGTGTCGTCCTTTACGGTAATGATCCGATAGATGATCTAACGTCGATCGATTTCGCGCCGATTGCTGGATACAGCACATCCGCGATCCAAGCGGTACCGGGGTGGGGCTACGTGTTTGAGATGGATGGTGGTGACCAGTTCGCGAGATTCGGAGCGATTCGGGTGACCCATGTTAACAAGGACTACATGATATTCGACTGGAGCTATCAGACCGATCCAGGCAATCCGGAACTGACAATCGTCCGCGGGGGCTAGAAGGGGAGCGGGGAGCGGGAAAAGGGAAGCGTAATTTATTCCCGATTCCCGATTCCCGACCCCCACCGTCCTCCACCGTCTTTGTCCGTCCTTCACCGTCTTCTCTGACCCACTGACCCCCTAACGCTCCTACCTTCTATATTCCCCATTCATGCCAGATCAGATTGTTCTCGATGGCGAGTCTCTTACCGTCCAACAGGTAGTCGCGGTCAGCAGAGAGTTCGCCAAAGTTTCGGTGTCGCCCGATGCCGCTGCGCGCCTCTCGGAGTCGCGAGAAACGATTGAACGCGCGATCGCGGGGGGGGAAGTCGTCTACGGAGTCAACACGGGCTTCGGCAAGTTGGCTGATGTGCGGATAGCGGACGACCAGTTGGAGCAGTTGCAGCGAAACCTCGTGCGCAGCCACGTCGCCGGTGTCGGTCCGCCCCTCCCCGTGGATGTCGTTAGAGGCATAATGTTGCTGCGAGCTAACGTGCTGCTCAAGCCCACGTCCGGTGTGCGGCCCGTGTTGGCGGAGAAACTCGCGGTCATGCTCAATCACGCTATCCACCCGCTTGTGCCTGAGCAGGGCAGCGTCGGGGCGAGCGGTGATCTTGCGCCTTTATCGCACCTTGCCTTTGCCATGATGGGAGAGGGAGAGGTGGTGGTCTGCCATTCGCTTGACTCGGCGAATATATCTCCGATGTCCGCGGCTGCGGCCTTCGCAGAAATAGATGTGGACCCGATTACGTTTGGCGCTAAGGAGGGTCTCTCATTCCTAAATGGCACGCAGGCTCAAAGCGCTATATTGGCGCTTCTGGTGCATGATGCGCTCAGTCTTTGGCGCAGCGCACTCGCTGCGACCGCCGCCAGCCTTGAAGCGCTGAGAGGAACTCCCGTCCCATTCGATTCGCGGATTCACGAAACGCGTCCTCACGCCGGACAGATCGAGGCGGCAAAGATCCTGCGGGAACTACTTGTCGATAGTGAGATCCGGAAGTCACACGAACACGACGATCCGCGTGTCCAGGACGCGTACTCGCTGAGATGCGCGCCACAGGTGCTCGGCTCGGTGCGTGATGCGATTGAATTCTGCAAGACTACGATCGACGTCGAGTTGAACTCGTCTACCGACAATCCGTTGGTCTTCGGCAGTGATGTGTTATCGGGCGGGAACTTTCATGGCCAGCCTGTGGCGCTAGCCTTGGACGTTCTGTCTATTGCCCTCACAACTCTGGCAGGGATATCCGAAAGAAGAACGGAGAGACTGGTTAATCCAGATCTTTCACAGGGTCTGCCAGCTTTTCTGACTGAGCAAGCAGGTATCGCAAGCGGGTTCATGATCGTGCAGGTGACCGCGGCGGCGATTGTTGCCGAGTGCCGCTCTCTTTGCATGCCCGCGAGCGTTCAATCGATTCCCACAGGTGCTGCTCAGGAAGACATCGTCCCTATGGGTATGGCGGCGGCAATGAAGGCGCGCCGCATAATGTCGAACGCTCAGCGAGTCGTAGCTTGCGAACTTCTCTGTGCGGTGCAGGGCCTCGAGTATCTCAAGCCTTTGGAACCAGGGGAAGGTGTTCGGAGTGTTGTCAGTCGGATCCGTGAGGTTGCCCAACCCTATACAGAGGACCGGCCCCACGCACCCGACATCGAAGCCATCGCCTCGCTCCTTTCAGGGGAAGCGATCGCGTGACGAAGAGAACGGTTAGGGCGCCCAGGGGCACGGAGATGAGTTGCAAGGGCTGGGTACAAGAGGCGGCCCTCCGCATGCTCATGAATAATCTGGATCCCGCAGTCGCGGAGCGTCCGGAAGATCTTGTCGTGTATGGTGGTACGGGCAAGGCGGCGCGCAACTGGGAATCCTTTGACGCGCTGGTAAACTGCTTGAGAGAATTGGAAGACGATGAGACGTTGCTTGTGCAGTCGGGCAAGCCGGTCGGCGTTTTCCCCACCACCGTTGACTCACCACGCGTGTTGATCGCGAACTCGAACCTAGTTGGTAGGTGGGCCAATTGGGAAAAGTTCCGAGAGTTGGAGCGCGCCGGGCTTATCATGTACGGCCAGATGACTGCGGGCAGTTGGATCTACATCGGCACGCAGGGGATTCTCCAGGGCACCTATGAAACGTTTGGAGCGGTTGCCGCTCAACAGTTTGGCGGGTCGCTCTCCGGCCGGATCGTGCTGACGGGTGGTATGGGGGGAATGGGGGGAGCACAGCCGCTGGCGGCAACGATGAACGGCGCGGCCTGTCTGTGTGTCGAGGTTGACGAGAATCGAATATTACGGCGACTGGAAACGAGGTATGTAGACAAAATGACCCGATCCCTGGATGAGGCGTGGGACTGGGTGAGCGAGGCAAAGAAGAACAACAACTCGTTGTCGGTCGGGCTCGTTGGCAACTGTGCGGACGTCTTGCCCGAGATCGTCAAGCGAGGCTGGATGCCAGACGTGTTAACCGATCAGACATCGGCACACGATCCTCTTAACGGGTACATACCCAGTGGTTTCACGCTAGCAGAGGCTGCCGAACTCCGAGAGTCGGATCCAGAGGAATACGTGCAAGCCTCGCGGAACTCCATCGCCATCCACGTGATGGCGATGCTCGAACTCCAGAAAGGCGGTTCGGTCGCGTTCGACTACGGCAACAACATACGCACTGAGGCGCACGACCACGGTGTGAAGGACGCGTACGACATTCCGGGTTTTGTGCCGGAGTATGTTCGCAATCTTTTCTGCCAGGGGAAAGGACCGTTCAGGTGGGTGGCACTCTCTGGTGATGAGCGCGACATTAGGCGAACTGACGATCTTGTCTTGAAACTTTTCCCTCACGACGAACACCTCTGCAACTGGAT
>JACZUR010000080.1:0-5414 GCA_022573095.1 Gemmatimonadota bacterium
CCTGTTTTCCTGACTATGTTGAGTGCGGGCTGGACTCCGGACCTCCAACGACTAAACGACAAACCCGTGCAACCTGCCGAAGAGAACACGACAGCCGCCCCCGCCCCCGCCCCCGCCTCCGCCCCAGTGCCGGCCGGGGAAGTGGACGATCTCTGCATTAACGCGATCAGAATTCTCTCGATGGACGCCGTGGAACGGGCGCAGTGCGGTCATCCCGGTGCTCCGATGGGTCTGGCCGCGGTGGGATACGTACTATGGACCCGGCATCTCAAGCATAATCCTCGGAACCCGGCCTGGTTCGATCGAGATCGCTTCGTGTTGTCATGCGGCCACGCTTCGATGCTGTTGTACAGCTTGCTCTACCTGAGTGGGTATGAGCTTTCTCTTGATGACATAAAGAACTTCCGGCAGTGGGATAGTATCACCCCGGGACATCCGGAGTTCGGCTTGACTCCCGGCGTCGAGACGACGAGTGGTCCCCTCGGGCAGGGGTTCTCGAATGCGGTGGGTATGGCCCTGGCCGAGGCAAGGCTTGCCGCGGAAGTGAACCGACCCGGATTCGGCATCGTGGATCACCATACGTACGTCTTGGTGAGTGACGGTGACTTGATGGAGGGTCTCTCACACGAGGCTGCGTCGCTTGCGGGCCACTTAGGGCTTGGCAAACTGATCGGGTTCTATGACAACAATGGGATTACGATTGACGGGCCGACGTCGTTGGCCTTCAGCGAGAACGTAGCGGCCAGGTTTGAGGCCTACGGCTGGCACGTGTGCCGAGTTGCCGATGGTAACGACGTGGAGGCGATCAACGACGCGATCGTCGAATCGAAAAATATCACTGATAGACCCTCCCTGATCATTGTGTCTACTCACATAGGCTACGGGAGCCCCGGCAAACAGGACAGCGCGGACGCTCACGGAGCCCCGCTCGGGGCTGACGAAATCGAGCAGACACGGGCCAACCTGGGATGGAATTATAGCGAACCCTTCGAATTGCCCGAGGAGGCTGTGAGTTACTGGCGGAGATGTGTAAAACGGGGAGCCGAAGCGGAACGCCAGCATTCAGAGCTGTTCGCTGGATTCCGAAGCAAATACGAGAAGGAGGCCAATGAGTTGACGCGGAGGTTCGCGCGTGAGCTACCAAAGAACTGGCAGGATGTTCTGCCATCTTTCTCGCATGACAATGGAAGCATCGCGACACGTGCCGCGTCCGGTGCGGTGATAAACTCGCTTGCGAACGTGATTCCTGAATTGATAGGAGGTTCCGCGGACTTGAGCGGGTCGAATAATACGGTGGTTAAGGGCGCAGAACACGTCACGAGAAATAACTATGCCGCGCAAAATATTCACTTCGGGGTCCGGGAACATGCGATGGGCGGAGTATTGAGCGGCATGGCGCTTCACGGCGGGTTCATCCCTTACGGAGGGACTTTTCTCATTTTTTCCGACTACATGCGCCCGTCGATTCGGTTGGCGGCTATGATGCGCCAGCACGTCATCTACGTTTTCACGCATGACTCAATAGGGCTGGGTGAGGATGGACCGACGCACCAGCCCGTGGAACATCTCACGGCGTTGCGCGTGATTCCCGGGCTGCTGGTCCTCCGCCCCTCAGATGCCGGCGAAACGGTGGAGGCGTGGCGTCTAGCGCTGGAACACTCCAGTCCGGTTGCTCTCGTGCTGACCAGACAGAAGGTGCCGTTTGTTGATCGAACCAAGTACGCTGCCGCGTCGGGGCTGGCCAAAGGCGGATACATCCTTGCTGACTGCGACGGTGTGCCTGCCGTTGTGCTGATAGCGAGCGGATCAGAAGTTCAAATAGCATTGGGCGCCAGAGCGCAACTTTCTGATGAGGGAGTGAACGCGCGCGTAGTCAGTATGCCGAGTATCGAGCTGTTCGGAACACAGGATGAGGCGTATCGAACGAGTGTCCTACCGGACGGTGTTCCCCGAGTCGCCGTAGAAGCGGCGCACACGATGTCGTGGGCGTCTGTCGTAGGACAGAACGGCAGGATAGTAGGAATCAATCACTTCGGCGCGTCTGCTCCTTTTGATCGACTCTACCAAGAGTTCGGCATCACGGAGGCATCTGTGGTGGAGGCGGCTAAGCAGGTAGTTGAGGGATGACTGCTAACGATTTCATCAGATATCCCGGAATTGAACGTGTAACACTCGGCGCATTGTCGGAGTACGTCGATCTCTCGAAGGCAGCCGACGATGCTCCCGGTTTCTTGCAACGACTGCAGGCTGGGGATCCATCACTTTGGGGACAGGACCCTGGTACACCTGAATTGTCCGACAGGCTTGGCTGGCTCAATGTTCACCACGAGTCTATGGCCGAGATCGACGAATTGGCAGAGTTTGCCGGTTCGCTGGTCGGACGATTCGACAGAGTTGTTCTCTGCGGTATGGGCGGCTCAGGATTGGCTGCCCAAGTCGAGTTTGCTGTCCTCGGTGGTGGCTCCGGATACCCCGTTCTATATCTACTCGATTCATCGCATCCGGCGGCAGTGGAGTCGGCCGTCAAAGAAGTCGCCCCACACAGAATTCTCTTCGTAATATCCAGTAAGTCCGGCACAACGCTGGAGACGATTAGTCTGTTGAAGCGTTTCTGGGCGGATAGCGCTGGTAACGGGTCGCAATTTATCGCGATTACGGATCCCGGAACGGATCTGGCCGCGTTTTCCAACGAAAACAACTTTCTCAGAACTTTTCTTGCGCCCAACGAAGTGGGTGGCAGGTACTCGGCGCTTTCCTGTTTCGGAATCGTACCCGCCACTCTCGCCGGGTGTGATACCAGGTCGCTGTTAGAGGCTGCCGCTCGGGTAGACGTGACACTGCAATCCTCTGACAGCTTAGCGATTTCCGCAGCCGTATTCGGGAGGATGCTCGGAGAGTGTGCAAAGTCCGGCAAGAACAAGCTCTCGCTGCTGCTGGGTGGGGGATTGGACACGTTCGGCTTGTGGTTGGAGCAACTTGTCGCTGAGAGTACGGGGAAAGATGGACAAGGGGTGTTACCCGTTGTTGAAAGGGCTCCTCGAAACGTTTCCGACTACGGACAGGATCGGTTCTTCGTGTCTATCGGCCTCGCCCACAAACGTACGAAAGAGGAAAGTGAATTCTTGGACAAAGTGATTGGGGTTGGACATCCGGTCGTCGAGATAGAACTTGATAGCGCAACGGATCTGGGAGCACAGTTTCTGTGGTGGGAGATTGCCACTGCGGCTACGTGCGCAGTGTTGGGAGTCAATCCGTTCAATCAGCCGAATGTTTCAGAAGGCAAGAAGAACACTGCCACCGTACTGGACGGAAGACCGGCGAGCGTAGCCGACGCATCACGGGCCGAGCTGGAAGAATTCGTGTCCGCGCGCAGTCCGGGTGAATACCTCGCGATCTTGGCTTTTCTAGAGCCGCGAGCGGACACAGAAAACACGCTTAACGCCCTGGCGGCCGCCGGACGGCGGCTAGGCATCGCGGTCCCGGTTTCGTATGGGCCCCGTTACTTGCACTCGACAGGCCAGCTCCACAAAGGAGGTCCAAGTGAAGGAAGATTCGTTCAGATCGTCGACACTCCGGACCGCGATCTCAAAGTGCCAGCCGAAACGTTCAGCTTTGGCGACCTAATCCGCGCGCAGGCCGATGGCGATTACATGGCGCTTCAAGAAAGAGATCTTCCGATCATACGGCTGCCATCGCTGGAGCCGCTGATCGATTTGTTCCTGAACAGTAGTTGATCGAACCTTTATGCGGCTGAGACCGAAGGACATAGCGCTGATCCTCGTTGCGGTGGGAGCATCGGCGACATGCATCCGATTGGGTTTCTGGCAGCTCGACAGGCTTGGCCAGAGGAGAGCATTGAACTCACTCTACGAACAGCGGTTTGCTTCACCCTCGATAGACTTGGCGACGGTTGCTTCGTTCGACTCGCTCGAATTTACTCGTGCGCACGCGTCAGGCGTCTATGACTACGAGCGGCAACTCGTTGCGGTGATGCGCAGATTAAACGGAGTGTTAGGTGTGCACATCGTTACTCCCCTCGAGGTAAGTAATGGAGTGGCGGTGTTGGTCAATCGCGGATGGGTGTCTTCTGCGGATGGACGTACTGTCAATCTCCGTAGCCTGACCGAAAGAGATTCTGCCCGGGTGGAGGGATACCTCACGGTGCCGATTGCTCCAGGGCGTCCCTCCGCTGGCGGACGGGGCGACTGGCCGGCATATGTTGTCAGAGTCTCCCCTCAGCTGCACGCAGCAAGATTCCCCTACCGGATCTTACCGGTGGTGCTCGTACGCGGCAGGTCTGCGTCAGTGAACGAACTGCTACCGATTCCACCGCCTGAAGCAACCGATGGACCGCATCTATCGTACGCCTTGCAGTGGTTTGCCTTCGCTCTTATCGCTTTGATCGGTACTGCAGTCTTGCTTAGAGCGGAGGTTAGGGATACGTGAGGCTGGGGACAGCGTTGACACGGCGAGGTTCACAAAGCAACTTCGGGCCTAATACTGTCTTGGGAGTAATCAAGTGACCACTCGAAGAGATTTCCTTGGAGCGATGATGGGTGCCACGGCGGCCACCCTTCCCACGTTGAAGAATGACGGCGTTGAGCGAATCTTTGCCATGGCGGATCGGGTTGGCTCCAGTTCGCCGGAGGATTTGGCTCAGGATGAAGATTATTGGTTTGAGATTCAGCGGGCGTTCGACGTCAATCGCAGTTTGATAAATCTCAACAATGGCGGTGTGTGTCCGAGTCCTCGGGTGGTTCAGAATGCTTTGCGTGAATACATCGAGTTTTCAAATGAAGCTCCGGTCTACACCATGTGGCGCATACTGGAGCCGATGGTCGAAGGTGTGCGTCGCCAGCTTGCGACTTCGTTCGGATGCGATCCGGAGGAGCTTGCGATCACCAGAAATGCCAGCGAAGCCCTTGAGATCGCGCAGCTGGGGATCGGTCTAAACGCGGGCGATGAAGTGTTGACTACGGACCAGGATTATGGACGGATGTTGACCACTTGGGATCAACGAATTCGTCGTGAGGGAATCGTGGTCAACAAGGTTTCTTTCCCGACACCGCCTCCGAGTTCCCATTTCTTGGTGGACATGTTTGAGAGAGCGATTACTCCGCGAACAAAGGTCCTTCACTTCTGTCACATAACGAACCTCACGGGTCAGATTTTCCCCGTGCGGGAGATCTGCCGCATGGCGCGTGCGCGTGGCATAAAAACTATCGTGGACGGCGCCCACGCCTTTGCGCACTTCCCGTTCAAGAGAGATGATTTCGAATGTGACTATTATGGAACGTCACTTCACAAGTGGCTTCTTGCTCCGATAGGCACCGGTTTCCTTTACGTGAAACGGGATAACATCGAAGATACCTGGCCGCTGATGCCGGCGACGGAGGCCCAGAGTGGCGACATCA
>JACZUR010000080.1:5424-8793 GCA_022573095.1 Gemmatimonadota bacterium
CAGAAAGTTCGAGGAGATCGGGACGCACCCCGCCGCCAATCACAACGCGATTGCGGAAGCGATGTTGTTCCACCAGGGGATAGGAGCGGAACGGAAAGCGGCGCGACTGCGCTACCTGAGAAATCGTTGGATGGAGAGGCTTGAAGGCCAGTCTGGAGTGGTACTCCACACGAGCTTCGATCCCGCGCAGTCTTGCGGTCTGGCTAATATCGAGATTGAGGGAATCGCGCCAAGCGCCATAGTGAACCATCTATGGAACCAGTGGCGCATCATAGTGACGCCGATTGGGCACCCCGATGCTACGGGCGTGAGAGTCACCGCTAACGTGTACATTACGCTGGCGGAGATCGATACTTTAATCGACGCCATGGAAGAAGTCATTCGAAACGGGATACCTTCTTAGGCGGCGAACTTCTCAAAGGCGGCGGCGTCGACCGCACCTATCAGATCTCCTACCTTCTCTCCTTTTTCAAATCGGGCGAAGTAGGGAATCGATTTGATTTCGTATCTCTTTGATAGAGTGGGTGAGCGATCCGTATTCACCTTGGCGATCAATAACGCTCCCGCGCGATCGTGGGCGATCTTGTCTAGCATTGGCGCCATAGCCCTGCAAGGTCCACACCAGTCGGCATAGAAATCCACAATAATCGGTACCTCTGAGCCCGCGATCACCTTGTCGAAGTTCGTTTCGCTCAAGTGAATCGGCCGGTCAACCAGAAACGGTTTACTGCACTCAGCACACTTAGGGCCCTGGTCGTGCTTGGCGAGGTCCACCGAGTTAAGCGTGCCGCAGAACTGGCATTCGAGTATTGCTTTGGCCATCTCGCTGGTTAGGTGTCTCCGACACCCTGCTCGAGCCAGATCATCTCGTCGCCCAGTATCCGCTGGGCGGTTCTGTATGTACGGACGTCGTCGTTACGAAAGACGGAGCCGAACAGGCCGTTAATTTTTCGGCGCGATGTGCGGCAGAACAGATCCGCAAGCTGCCGAGCAGAGGGGCCTTGTGCTCTCTCTTCTGCATCTTTGCTCTTGTACAGCGTTTGGGCGCGGCTGCATGCGGCTGCCATTGCGAACAGCTCTGCGCCTATGTCGACAAGCCGGAACAGCACTGCCTGTCGCTTCTCTAGGCCCGGTCCGAACCGCACAATGGCATGGAACAGCGTTCGTGCGAGTTTTCTCGATGTGCGGTCGATGTACCGCAAGTGTTTGGCAAGCGACCCGAATTCCGAATACCTGGGCCAATACCCCCACCCCACCCAGCGCGCGGGATACCAGAATGCGTAGTATGTCCCCGCCTTGAAGAGAGCCGCGAATTTCGCGCCGAGAGGGGCCCGCGGATCCGCGATCGCACCAGCGACTTTGAGATGTGTATCAACCACTTCGCGAGCGAGAAATAGTCTCATTATCTCGCTCGATCCCTCGAAGATCAGGTTAATGCGGAAATCGCGCATCATTTTCTCGATGTTATCCGGCCGGTCACCGCGCGCCTGCAAGCTCGTAGCGGTTTCGTACCCGCGGCCACTCTTTATCTGAAGGGTCTCGTCGATGAAATGCCATCCGAGTTCGCTGTTCCACATCTTGGCGATGGCGGCCTCGAGTCGGATGTCGAAACCTCCACGGTCGGACATCAGCGCCGTCAACTCAGACAGCGCCTCCATGGCAAACTCCGCAGCGGCCATTGAGCCTATCTTCTGGGCTATCGCATCGTGCTTGCCGATGGGATGACCCCACTGCACTCGCTCCTGAGCGAATCTTCGCGCCATGCGCAGGCAAATCTTTACTGCGGCTGTGGAAGTGGCGGGAATCGTTAGCCGGCCAGTGTTGAGAGTTATCAGCGCTAGCTTTAGTCCTTTGCCCTCTCCCCAGAGCAGGTTTTCCTTCGGGCCTCGTACATTGGTGAACTTCAAGACACCGTTTTCAATTCCCTTGAGGCCCATAAATTCACATCGGTGTAGCACTTCGACGCCTTCCCAGGCCGTCTCAACGATGAAGGCGGTGATTTTCTTTGGACCGGTCTTGGCCATCACTACCAAGAGATCGGCTATCGTACCGTTCGTACACCAGAGCTTTTTTCCGTTGAGTATGTAAGCGCTACCATCCTCAGTGAGTTCAGCTGTAGTCTCCATCCTGGCGGGATCGCTCCCTGCACTGTCTTCGGTGAGTGCGAACGCGCTAACTTCACCCTTTGCGAGACGAGGGAAGTATTTCTTTTTCTGCTCCGTGGTACCGAACAATTTCAACGGTTGCGGTACGCCGATCGACTGGTGTGCTGACAGTAGAACACCGATCGAACTCTCGTGACTTCCGGCGATTGAGATCGCGCGATTGTAGCTGGTCTGTTTCAGCCCCAGCCCACCGTACTCGACCGGAATCTTGATCCCAAAGCAGCCCAGTTCGGCCAGGCCCTTCATAACGTTTTCAGGAATTTTCTTGTTTCGGTCGATAGCCTCGGAGTCGACCGTTTCACTCAGAAATTTGTCCAGCTTCTGAAGGAAAGGTTTCGCACGTGCTTCCTCTTCCGGATCGACGTGCGGGAAAGGGTGTATGAGTTCAAGCCTGAGTTTCCCGTTGAATAGTTCCCGTACAAAGCTTGGCGACGTCCACTCGGTCTCGCGTGCCGACTCGGCAACCTCGCGCGCGTCTTGTTCGGTAACCCCAACGTCGCCACGCCGGACGCTTCCGCTACTCTGTTTATCTGGTGCAACTGTAGTCATCTATCGGTCCTAAAGGAGGGTTACCGTCTCTCTTGCGCCCGAAACATTAAGTTTTATTCAAATCAAATTAGTTCCCGGTTCGGTTATTCACCAGCCCTGTGGAAGACGCGGAAACTGTTGAAAATAGGGAGGTTACAACTCTCCTTTCTTGCCGATAGCCTTGTTACCTTCCGGGCCTGGGAATACATTGTGCTCGGTTACTGGAAGTACAATTAATCGGTCAATGATGATGATTCGGACATCTGCGGGTTAAGACGAAGGAGGAGAGTCGTCGCCATGAACGCGAAGTGGGAATTCACAGCCCGATTCTATGACAGAAACTGGTGAACCAAGAGCGCTCTATGATACTCACTCCGCCGCTGGAGCGATGTTAGGGCGCCAGTTGTACAAGCGGTGCCCGCCGCCGGTTGTGCTGCTTGGGATAACGCCTACGGGTGTCGAGATTGCTGCCCACGCGTCGAAGGCAATGGGATGTAAGTTCGACGTAGTGGTCGCCGCGCACGTCAGACTCGAGGGCAAAGAGGCCATTGGGGCGATGGTGGAAGATGCTGATGCGGCGTTGTCATCGGATTTCCAGCCCAGGTTCGGCCTCATGGAAGCTCTCGAATCCGCTATCGACCGTGCGCGGCGGAGGGTTCACCACCAACGACCAGGT
>JACZUR010000081.1 GCA_022573095.1 Gemmatimonadota bacterium
TCCCGACCCGTATATCTGCGGCAACCTTTGTGGCCAATTTCAGCAGATCGCGATAAACGAGGAAAAAACCACAGAGCTTATGATGTTCTGCCAGCCGCAGTTCTTCTGCAACTCTCTTTTCAGCTTTTTCTCTGTGAGGCGACCCGGGAGGGTATAGTTCTTCGAGCTTTGAATAGCAGAGCTCGCTGAGTGCTTGGGAGGCACTCTGTAATGTATGCCCCCGGAAGTCGGGAAATGTGTATCCGAGATCCCTTGTGAGATCGAACGATGCACAGCGCTCTGCTATGACGAGAGTGTTGGCTATGGCATCGGGTCGGTCGCGAAAGAGTTTTGCTACCTGCTCAGGCGGCCGGAGATAGAATTCGCTGTTCGGTTTTCTCTCAGCGTGTGAGTTGTCCAGTGTCTTGCGATTGCGGATCGATATCAGAACATCCTGTAACTTGTAGCGGTCACGCGTGTGGTAATGGACATCACCGGTTGCTACTACGGACAGACCCAAGGTGTCTGCGATATCGCAAAGGCCGTAGTTTAGAGCGCGATCACCCTGAACCAAATTGCGCTGCAACTCTATGAAAAAGTTTTTCGCTCCAAAAGACTCTTTGAGATGTTCTGCAAACCGCCGAGCTGCCGAGAGTCCTTCCCTCAGAAGTACGGTTGGCAGTAATCCGGTTCTGCAGCCGGATAGAATAACAAGTCCCTCGTTGCGTTGTTCGAGAGATGCCAGATCGAGCCGTGGATCCCGTCGATCTTCTCTTCCCAGGTGTGCTTCGGTGATCAACCGGCAGAGATTGGCGTAACCCTGCTGCGTCTCGGCGAGTAGTGTAACGTGCGAATCGTCCAGCAAAGTCAGTTCTGCGCCGGTAATCGCTTGCAGTCCTATGTCCCGGGCTGTTTGCGCAAACGCCATTGAACCGTAGACCCCGTTGTGGTCTGTGAGGGCAAGCGCATCGTAACCGAGCATTTGTGCTTCTAGAGTGAGTTCCTCCGGGAGGGAGGTGCCGTCAAGAAAAGAAAATGCTGAGTGGCAATGCAGTTCTACGTACATTTGAACTGCTGAGCTTTGTTAAACACTTTGAGAAAACCACCTGTCAGTGGACAGGTCGTTGAAAATAATGAGCCGGCTACCGTCTTCCATTAACAGCTCGTAGTAGTTTCGGGAGATACTGTTGCGCCACCATTCATCATCCACTCTCCAGGTGTCCAGTACTTTTTCAATCTTCTTAGCACCTTTTGTATCGGTCACGTATAGAGGATGTCCGCTATCGTTTACCTGTAATGCGACTTCGCGTGGGGAATTCAGGGGTCGTAATCGATCAGGGCGTATCGGCGTTCGGGGATTCTTGACCACGGTGTGACCTCGATTATGTGATGCAGTAGTGATCGCTTGAGTCTGATCTTTATTTCGTGAGCGGCCCAGTGCAGCGCTCGGCGCTGTCCGGCACGGGCGGAACTGGTGGCGTCCCGGGCGAACAGCTGGAGTTCATCGGTGCCGCGGGCAAATCGGGTGAATTCTACAGTGAGGTTTTCTATTGCGCCGGCTGGAGGTGTCTGCCGAATTCGTGTCTTAATGGGATCCAGAATTGCATCACGATCCGCAGTTGGATTCTTGAGGGTCACGTTCAACATCCAGGAAGATTTTTGTTCCAGACCTGCCAGTACTCTCACCGCTTGTACGCGCCGGCCGATGCGCCTTGGATGTCGTAACGCTCGGTCGAGTAACCGGGATAATGCGTTCGTGAGCAGACCGTGGTCCGCAATTGGTGAGGGAAAGTCAACGCATTCAACAATCGGATCGAGGATTTTTTACCCCGTACAGGTTCGATTATGCGTCCAGCTGCAAGCTGTAGTGCCTGTCTTCCCGATTTGCCAAACTGGGTGACAACGGCCTGCTCGGGTAACTTCGCCAAGTCCTGTAGAGTCTTGATGCCGAGTTGCAACAGCCTACGATGGGTGTCGGGGTCTATTGGCAAACAGGCAACCGGTTGGGTTGCGAGAAATTCGACGCTGCTGTCCTGATCCACCACCACCGGAGATCCGGGCTTGGCTTTAGTAGCCGCGACCCACGAAATGAACTTTCCATGAGCCCAACCCAGTTTCATGTGCGTCGCGATGCTCGTCTTGCGTAGTGCTACCCGGGTAACGGCACGTAGTTGCCGGGCCGGCGGGCCGTACAGTCTTTCGATGCCGTCAGCACCTATATAGACGCGTCCCAGGTCTATTGGTTCGATGACGGGGCTGATGTTGTACAGGGCGGTGAGTAGCTGAGTGAAAATATCGTCGTAGTAAACAGGATCGGGTTCGAAGAGGATGAGTTTGGGGCACATGCCGATGGCCTGGCTTACCGTCATACCGGACCTGGCGCCGAAATGTCTGGCGATCTGGGACACCTGCCACAGCCGGCGATTGTCGGCGGGGGAGAGAACCGCGGTCGGTGTATGGGGGGGTGGGGAATCGTCCCTGCGCTGTTCCTCGCACCTCAGTGCGAAGAGAGGTATCCAAGCGCAGATGGCGAGGTTGCTCGAGAGGGTGGGGGTGTCCGTTTTCACGCGCACCTACCCCAGCCACAGGAAGGGCAGTAGAAACAACTCGATGCTGCTATGATGGTGTCGCCACACTCCGGACAGAGATGCTTGATGTGAGGGTGTGCAGGGACGGGGTTTTTCGACGTAAGCTTTTGTAATTCAACACGTTGAGTAGCCATAGGCAGTCTTCGGTTAGTGTTCGGGATACCGAATATACACCGAAGATATGGTGGGGCAAGGGGGGGGTAGTGGGTCAATTTGAATGGAGAATGAGAAATAAAAAAGGGGCCTCTATCGAGACCCCCTCATTGTTATCCTGACCTGTCTAACGAGCGCTACTCCACCACCGCATCCTCGTCGTAGTAGTCCAGCTTGTGTAACGGCATCACCACGCTGGAGAGAATGTTGAGCACGTGGGCGCCGATACGCTTGTAGAACCGCGTCCCCAGCACCGCTGCCGTCGTAGTCCCCGAGTCGTACTCACTGCGCGCCACCTTCACCACCAACGCGTCGCAGCGTTGTGCTATCCTTCGAGCCTGCTGAATCAGATCGATCGCCGCTTCACGGTCAGAGTTGGCGAAGATATCGCCGGCCCGTTCAAAGGCCGACTCGACCCCGTGCTGTATTTCCTTTAACTCCTTGGAGATCTCGTCATCAGGCAGGGCGCCCGGATAGAAGTCTTTCACCTCCGCGAGGTTCTTGGCATAGTCGCCGATACGTTCCACATCCTTGACCAGGCTCATCAGAAATAGGCAGTACGGAAGATCGACCTTGTGTCCCCCGATCGAGAGGTGCGCCACGACCTGTTTCCTGATCGTGCGCTCGAGTTTGTTGACCTTGATGTCGCGCTCGTAGACGGCGGTACGGTCCTCCGGTTTCGAGTCGCTGGCGAAATAGATTTCTCCGGCGGCAAGCGTCATCTCTTCGGCGATTGACAACATCTTGGCGAAGTTGTCACCCATCGACTTCAGCGGTTTGTCCGACCGAAAGATTGTTACGAGTTCTCTTAGCATAGCAGCCTCCAAGGCTACCTAGAATATCTTGTTCCAAAATGCAAGTAGGGCCGGTACGCCGTAAAATAGCAGCATCACATACAGCACCGCCCATCTGCGGGATTCGACCGCAATGTTCGCCAAGCTTCGTGCCGCATTGAGCGGAATTTCCCGGATCCAGGGTACTGGCAATATCATCATCGTGCCGCTGAGATTGAACAGCAGGTGTACGAGCGCGATCGTAAGGCCGGCCGTGGCGTTTACCCCCGACACCGCCAGATTGGCTAGCAGCGCCGTAACGGTTGTGCCGATATTGGCGCCCACCGTTATCGGAAAGGCCTGTCTCAAGGTTATTATGCCGGCCCCACCCAACGGCACCAGCAACGATGTAGTGATCGAACTCGACTGCACCGAGACCGTGACGACGATGCCTATGATGACGCCCAGTACCAAGCTGCTGCCCAGCGCCTTATTGATGAAAACCTCTACTTTGGACTGTACGAGCGACTTGAGCACCTTCACCAGCGTGAACAGGGCGACCAGGATAATCGCAACACTAACCGCGATGAGGAGTATCGCCTGGACCAGTTCTGAATCGGTAACGATGTGAGTGAGACCCTTTACCGGCTTCAGCACCAATCCGAGAGATGCCTTGAAAGGACTCTCGTATTCAATTCCGCCGAAACCTCCCAGGTGCGCTGCCAGCCACGTTGCCGACCGGGTTAAGAAATGGGTAGCCAGTTCCAGTGGCAGCAGGATTGCTACAGTGATGAAATTAAAGAAATCGTGACACGTAGCGATCGCGAAAGCTCTGCGAAACTCATCACGCCGCCCCATATGGGCAAGCGATACGATCGTGTTGGTGACCGTAGTGCCGATATTTGCCCCCATGATCATCGGAACGGCGTTCACTATGGGGAGCGGGTCCTCCGGGGCGGCGACCAGAGCCACGATTAACGATGTGCTCACCGACGAACTCTGGACCAGTGTGGTTGCCAGGATTCCGATCATCAATCCGATGAGCGGATTACTGGTGGATGCGAAAAAGCTGAGGAGTATGTCGGAGCCGAGGCTCATGAAGCCGTCGCCAAGGCCCTTGATACCGATGAGGAAAAGGTAGAGTAGTGCAAACACCGTCACGGCCCTGATCAGGGCCGCGCGAAGGTCGCCTCCGGATGGCTCGGTGGGCTGCGGGGACAGCATTACCGGGTCATGCATTGATGTCGTTACGGCTCTCTATCTAAGAGGCTCCAACAGTGGTCGTGCCGAAATCGCGAGAAGTATCGACCAGGGGGGTCTATTGCGCAAGGGGCGCGGTCGGTGAGGTGTGAATTTACAGACGCAAGGGCTGGGTACCGTCTCCAATAAGGGCAGCTTCAACATTAACGTTAAGAAATGTGGGGGTCGTACGCGCGTCTGGCGACGGCAGCTCAGCTGCGTCGGATCCCGGACTGCGTTGCAGATAGTCGTTGATCTTTCGTTCGACACCTACCTGTACTCCAGCCGACAGGAGATCGACGATCTTGTCGAGTTTCGCAAGTAGATTGTTGTTACGATCTCTTCCAGCCCGCGCGGCAGACTTCAACGCTAACCGAGTGAGTTGAATCGTTCTGGAGTCGTCTGGTGACCGGCACGAGCTATAAACACGTTCCCGCAAAACTCGCCACAAAGCTGGCATCAACGTCGGCGGCGGACTCCCAGTTGAAACCTCGGCATCCATGAGCTCCAGCGTCCGTTCGAAGAGCAATTCAACGTCTTCCACAACACGATACGACGGCCCTTGCAACATGAGAATTTCTCTTGTCGCGCCCGTATCCAGCAGCCACGTAACGGCAAAGACTGCCAGATCAGGTCCTCTCACGACCGAGTAGAGCGGTTTTGCGGTTTGGGGCTCGCCTCCGAGTGCTGCCAACTGTTCTCGCAGTTCCAAAGCTTTGTTAAACGATCTTGTCCTACCGACTCCGCTGAACGTTGGTGAACCGCTCACCGCCTGGTGCCGTGCTTTACGCGAGATCCGCGACGCCAGACATAGGCGGCGTTCCAGGGCCTCCGGCGGTACAAACCAGTGAACTACGATGCCTTGATGAGTTGATCCGAGTCGCGCGATTCGGCCGACTCGTTGTTCGAGGCGGGCAGCCGTCCACGGTAGATCGAAGTTGATTATCGCGCTGGCGTCCTGAAGGTCTAGACCTTCGCTTACCAGATCGGTGGCGATGAGCGTGTCAATTTCTGTTGCTGAAGTGGGAGGTTGCGTTCGGCGCGAGTGCGGGGAGAAGAGATCCAGCACTGCATCGAGAGCGATTCGTCCTGATGCGATCAATGCACCCTGTCCCGTAGCCACGGCACATCGGGTCCACCCCATGTGGCGTGCGAGATTCCGTGCTGTGTCCACAGCTGCGCAGAAGATGATTGTCTTTCCGGGATGGGAACGCAGAATCGAAACAACTCGGTTGGTCTTTGGACTGTCTGGATATTCTGCTAGCAGCATCAGCTGTGTTATTCGTTGCAGCTCCGTTCGGACTTCAGCTGTTGAGAACTGCGCAGCTGTTCTTGCGTGCATGTCGAAGAGAAAATCGAGTTGCATGTCGCGGTCTTCAGAAAAGATCGCTCGTGCTTCCCGTCGCGTTAGATGCTGTCCCTTTTTCGCCGCTACGAGCGCGCGCAGTAGATAAGTTTCGTGCCGCCGAAGTGATACGATGAACGCACCGTGGGACGACGCGAGCCTGTAAAGCAGGTGTTGCCTGAGAAGGCTTCCTGGTTCTCCACCTTCGAAACACGGAAACTCGAGAGTGTCTGTGATTTGTAGGATGGCGTTGAGGAGAGCGGGCGGGACCGGAGGATCGTTTGCAACCCTCCCGTCGGTTATGGCCGGGAGAGAAGTTCGCAACGAAACGATCGATCTCTGGGTGCGCGCGACTGTGAGTGGTAAAGTCGCTCTCAGCAGATTTCCCGGACGATCACGCGCCGCGCTTTCGAGTCCATCGACTCCCAGCAGCGAGAGTGCCCTATCCGACATGAAGAGGCGCAGCAGGCTTGCGAGATCTTTCGGTGTGTTGATTACGGATGTGGCGGTTACGAGAAGGACTCGCGCTGAGCGGATATCTCGTGCCAGGCGATTGTATCGTATGGTTTCGGTGTTTCGAAACCTGTGGGCCTCGTCAACGATAACCAGATCGGTTGCGTCAATGTTCTGGTCTCTGCTGAGACCCTCATGGGTCTTGATCTGAAGATCTACGCCGACGGCTGCAGCGGCGTTCTCCCACTGTAAGCGGAGTACGGCCGGTACTACTGCAACGACACTCTTATACCGCGTTGCAACGGCGAGGGAAGTGTAGGTCTTTCCCAGGCCGACGGCGTCGGAGAGCAACGCCCCACCAAAGATATCCAAGCTTCCGGCGATTCTTCTTGCAGCTTCATGTTGATGGGGCATCAACCAAGCGGGAGTTCGCCACTTGGTCTTTGAGCAACCTCTGCAAGCATGAGCCAGAACGCCGCACAACTTTGACGGAACTGTGCGCTCCCCGAGCCCGATAAAGAGGCTCAGCGGTTCTCGAACAACCAGCAGGTACTCGGCGCTAACCGTCGGCGAGACTGCGGAGGGTCCTGCAAGCCCATGCCGGGAGCCGCAGTGCCTTGGCCGCTGTTGCGTCGATTTCGTCTTGGTCAACATGGCTCTTGTGGGCGCGGAAGCTGAGATCCGCCAGCAACCTCAGTTGTTCCACGTCATCAGGTATGGGAATCGCACGAACCACGCGCGCGTTGACGCGTCGATACCCTCCGCGCGCCTCGTCTGCAATGGAACGGACTAGTGCCGCTACCCAGGTTGAGTTCATTAAGCAGGCGATCGCATGCAACACGTGCATATCGCTGTGCGTCATTGCGTAGCACGTGTTAAGAGGGATGGGGCTCGTCGAGGTTCGCACTATCACGACCGATCTTGGTGTGCGTGAGATATCAGACCAAACAAGTAGATGAGGAGCTTCGGCTATGCGCGTTCGGAAAAGTTGCCAAAGAGGGCCTTTCTTGTAGTCCGATCGCGATGCCAGTTCTAGTCGGTGGCTAGCTACATGCCTCTCTGCCAGCGGTGGGAGCTTGCGTAGAAGAACGCCATTACAATCGTAGCCCCAGATCAAGACGCGCCCAGCGGCGCACCTAAACGGCGCAATGTCACGACCTCGGATCGCTGGTCGGGTGACTCTTGTCTCAACCGTAACCTTGCATTTCTCGATCTCGATCGTGCTTGTGGTACGTGACCTGCACACGAGTTCTCCTACGAAGACGCTATCGGCGCCAGTCTTGACCCCCAGCGAGCACCTTGCGATGCGAGCTAGAGGGGGTCCAGCCGCTCGCAAGCGATCGAGCGCCCGACGCTCCACGTCACCGAGCAGGACCCAGATCCCGTCTGCGGCCAGGCTTGCCTGATCGACCGAATACTTACGATTGAATCCAACAAGAGTTCGCGATCTGCTGGACGGTTTTACCTTTTGAGCTACGATGGCGAGCGGATACGTAGTCGCTCCGAACGACGTCGCCGCGCTGTCCGGTACTCGGTGCAGGTACCGGAGTGTAGTCTCCCGTACCATGTGGTGCCTTGCCTCATGGGCGTAATCTGCGGTTGCGATCTTGCTCGGCACCAACAGGCCCACAGCGCCACCAGGTGCTGTTAACTCGAGCGCACGCTGGAGAAATGCAACGGCGAGATCCGGTTGGTGAGAGTACCCGGGTGACGAACGGCTGCGCCACCAGGAAAACCGTTGCTGAAGCATCGACCGTTTCTCAGGAGAAAGACGCTCAGCGCGTACCCACGGAGGATTTCCGACAACCACATCGAAACCACCACGCTGCATCACTTGAGGTGCGTGAACCTCAAACGAAAAGAACGGCAACCTTCCTTCATTTACCGCATCCAGAGACTTGTCGAGTTCTCTACAATGAGCGGTGAGCCGATGGTAAGCGAACTGTTGTTCACGCGTCAGCCCGGATCGGAAGCCGAACAGATCGCTACCGCCTGCTACAGCTTCTAGATCCGCTATGGCATATCGTACGTTCGACCTCGACTCTGTAAGTATCTGGCGCGCGATGCCGTGCTCGATCGTACGCAGTCTCGAGAGCGTGGCACTTCGCTCCGCACCTCGCGCGTCAAACAATCCCCTGCGGCAGAAGTGCAGTTCCCTGAGCGACCCTAAGGAGGGACGCCCGGTGAGATCAGCGGAGCCGAGTCCGCTGATCGGGTCGACCAGTGTA
>JACZUR010000082.1:0-7459 GCA_022573095.1 Gemmatimonadota bacterium
AACTGCAACCAGACTCACCCCGCCCGCCGCATGAAACGGACGACCACCGAGCAGCGTTAGTCCGGGAACCAGGACTAGCCCCCCGCCGATACCAAACAGAGCTCCGATACCGCCGGCAGCCGCACCCATGAGCGCAAAGACTAGGATTGCAGTCAAGGGATCATGTCTTTCATCGGTGATCGTCGGGAACAAAAACGGGCCGGACCCACCGAAGCGGGCCCGACCCAACTGTTGAACTCAACGTCAGTTCTATCTCTCGTATACTCCGAACGCGTAGTAGCAGGGCTCGGTGTCGCAGGAATACATTCGCACACGCACCCTATAATCAGCATTTCTGCGCGGAGTCACACGCACCACGGGTTCCTGGTCAATGGACGTGTCGGTATCGATCTCGTCACCGTCTTCGTCATAGAGGTACAGATCGATATCGGAACAGTCTTCATCGCACACCGCGAGGATAGCGTATGACTGATTCCTCCTCAGGGAGATCCAGACATCCTCTTCTTCCATCTCGTCGAGCGAGCCCTCGAACATGTCGCCACTCTCGAAGTAGCCCCTGTCGGCCAGCCCGTCCTCGAAAGCGCGGTCCAAAGCTCGCCTGGTCCGCCGAGCGAAGCTCCCGCCTGCATCTCTGCCACGGCCACCACCACCACGTCTATAGACTCGCATCGCATAGTAACAGGGTTCGGTACCGCAGCTGTACATCTTGACGTTCACCCGGTAGTCCTCGGTCCTGCTCGTAGTAACCTCGACAACCGGGTCCTCGGAAACCCGCATGTCCGAGTCTATCGAGTTCCCATCCTCGTCATACAGATGCAGATCGATGTCGCTGCAATCTTCATCGCAAGCAGCGGCAATGGCGTAGGTGCCGCGACCATTGAGCGTGATCCAGACATCCTCGTCTTCGCTATCCTCAAGCGAGCCCTCGATCAATTCCCCGGTAGCTCTGAAACCCCTGTCGGCAAGCTGGCTATCATAGGCGTCATCCAAATTGTCCCGAGCCTGCGACGGATACACGCCCTGACTCAGTGCCAAGTTCGGGAGGGAGAGTAGACCGATCACCGCCGCCAACACAATTTTTCTATTCATGCTTACCTCACTGCTCGAATTCCATGGCCAAGAAGTTGCGACATCGAGCGCCCCGGTCGCCAAAGAGAATGCATTCGCCTGGCGCCAGTCCTCAGAACCCCCTTCGCCCACCCCACTTATTGTAAGATCCCCTTTCTTCGGCGCGCCGCAAGTAGCTAAAACGACCCCTAAATGACTCCCTTACCCGGCGTGCTGAGGCCACCCCGTCCCGGATTGCACGGACGTGACCTAAGTAATTTGGGTCTATTGAGTTAGCGACTCCTGCGGTAGCAATTTAACCGTCCAAACACCGCTATTCCAGTCAGAAAAGAACACGTTCCCCTTAAACGGCTGAGGACCCCAGGTGAACGGAGCGTTCGGTACGAATCCCTCGGGATCGTACGGTATCAAATTCGCTATCTCTCTTCCCTGATAGTAAAGGTTCCCCATCAACTCTCCCGAAACATCAACGACGCGAAGTCCCCCGTTGTAGAAAGCTGCGTACAACATGTCGTCTTCAATCCAGAAATTATGTGACCCAGCTTCCGGAACTTCGTAGCGAGCAACCTCTTCGGGATTTGCCGGGTCGGTGAAATCGACAATATGAATGTAGCCAGCCGCCCTGTTGGGCGTCCCTCCTCTCCCGGTATTCAGGCCAGATGGAAAAATCTCGTCTCCGATAAACACGTAGAACCGGCCGTCCTGGCTCCTATAGGGAAACGCAGCGTGCGTTCTTCCGAGCGGGTATGCGTAACTCGCGAACCGCACAGGGTTCTCAGGGCTGCCGCCCGCGATGCCGTTCCCAACATCTACGAGCACAACGCCGTCTCTCCAGTTAGAGGAGTATGCGATTCCGTCGTTCACCCAAACATCGTGAATGAAGTGACCGGGATTATCGAGTTCGAATCGGCCTACTCTGTGTGGGTTCGCGGGGTCGCCGATATCGATAATGTCGTATCGGCGGCCGTTGTTCACCGCATAGATGTACCCATCGTGGACGAAGACGTTGTGCACGCCCCCGGTGAGTTCGTCATCGAAGGTGGATACGATCGACACGTTGCGCGGATCGGAGACATCCAAGATTATCAGACCATTCCTTCGATCCGAGGCTCCTTCGCGTGATATCACGGCTATCGTGCCGTCCTCGGAGATTTTTACGTCGTTCACCGTGCGGGCATCAACCACTACGCTGTCGACGAGCAACTGATTCGCCGGGTCCGTAACATCCCAAAAGTAGGCAACACCGTTTCCACCCCAGGTGCCGGTTATCATATAGTCACCGCCGTCCTGACCCTCCCAAACCCATAGGTCGGACGTATGGACGTCGCGTACCGGAGCCCGGCCAACAAGCTCAACCCGCCTCGTCACGTTTCTGTTCGTAATAGAAATCGACCTGTAGGCCGTGTGTCCGGGCGTGATCGCGATTATCGTGTAGTTTCCCGCTTTTTGCGCCACAAACCGCCCTCGTCTATCTATCTCCGCCGGAGGAGACTGAGCTATTACCGTGTCCTCGACGTCGGCAACGAGCGTGTATATGATCGGCGCATCTGTGACGATTCTCCCGCGACCATCCAGAGCGGTGGCGGTCAGATGCACTACGTCTCCCGTCCGGGCCGAGTCCGTCGAGGATGAGATTTCAAAAGTCCTGATCGGATTTTCTACTACCTCGTAGGTGTGTTCGCCGGTAACACCGTCGGCGGTTGCCCGGAGGGTTACTCGACCGGTCGTATGAGCCGTCATGAGCCCGCTCTGATCGACCGACGCGATCGCGGGGTCGTCCACGTCCCACGTTACCGCAACGTCACCACGCTCAACGCCGCGCGTGTCCGAAACACGGACCGCGTGACGCAGCGACCCTCCGGCGAAAAACCGCTCCCCTGCCGCCAGAATCTCCACCTCGGCTATCGGCGGCGGCGTGACTTCGACGGACACTTCGCCACGCAGCCCCGAACCGCGCACCAGCGCTATGACTGTGAAGCTGCCCGCCCCGTAGGCCGTGACTTCTCCGTCCGAGTTGACTCCAAGTCTGCGCCGCGAACTGGAAAAGAACGTCACCACGGTATCAACTGCTGAACCGTCTTCGCCAAAGACCTGCGCGGAAACGGTTGCGGTGCCGCCCACCGCCATCGTTAGACGCGAGGGACTCACCTCGATTCTTGCCAGGACGGGCCCGGCTATCTCGCCTGCCGGCTGGGAGGGGGTAGCCGGAGCAGCCTCAGGACTCGGCATGCTCGTTCGAGCAGCGCCGCACGCTGCTAATACAGACACCGACAAGACGCCAACAATGGTACGTTTCATATTGGGTTCAAGATGGTTGGAGTGAACTTTTCCCGGGGGAACCGGCCACTCCTTGAGCTTAAGCCGGGGGGGTGAATTGTCCAGTGACTAGCGCCGGATTCTAAGATCTATGTTGCCGCTTACGGTGCGCAGTTCGAGATGCCGGCCTCCGTCGCCGATCCGTCCCCTGAGGCGGCCCGCGCGGAACCCGCTCCGCATGCGCAGCTCTACAGGAAAATCCGACTGGAAGTCGCCGCTGACCGATTCGAACGACACGTCGCTATTGAGAATTTCCGGCAGGTAAAGCGTGATGTCGCCGCTTACCGTATTGAAGCTCAGCGTGCCATCCCAGTCGGACCGGCCAAGACTGGCCGTAATCGACCCGCTCACTGTCGAGGCGGTTGCGAGACCGGATGTTGAAACATCAACGTCGCCTGTCACACTATGAGCGCTAACCTGTGATTCCAGAGCATGAGCGACAACGTCACCGATCACCGTACGTGCGACGAATCGCACGTTCGACGGTACGCGCACTGTAAAATTGACTGCGACATCCACGTCGTCGTTGTTACCTCCGCGCCGTCGTCGTAAACAATCAGTTCGGGGATGCCGGCGACTCGACGGGTAAAGCGTACAGATAACGACACCGTCCTCGTCCTCCAGGATCTCGATATTCACAAGCGAAAAATTGCTGCGCCGACCGCTCTTCACCGCCACGACCTCGACGTCCGATCCACTCGCCAGTTCTGCGTGGATATCTCCCCAAATAGCCCGCACCTCTATAAAACCACCGGAGGGGATCCTTCCATTCCACTCGAAGCGCGCCCCCTGAGCACTGAGCGCGTCGGGCCGCCCAGTTACAGCCAGGACTCCCCCACACAACAGCACCACAGATCTGCGAACGCAGCGGCGCATCCGCAATTTTCTGTAAAGCTGAGCAACGTGTAGCGTCTTCATTTCAACCAGTTAGACACAACATCTTCGACTTTGGTTGACCCGCGGCCGCGATCAGACGAGTCACTCGCCGTCCGTGTGCACTGTATCGGGCGAAAAAGCGGGCAGGCACACGGCGACATACTCCGCGCCCCCTGGGGCTGGACTGCTGTATTGCACCCACTCACCGGGATAAGACACAACGCCCTGGCCGGCAGCTACCTCCAGTTCGCCGCGCTCGTGTTTTACCGTGAGGCTTCCCTCCAGTACAACCGTAAACTCGGGCCTCTGGCCTGGTTCCACCCATCCCTCCGGGCTCTTCATTCGAGCGATACTCACCGAATCGTCAGCGGAATTCACGCAGCCAAAAAACTCTTCAATGATCTTCGGCCTATCGCCTTGAGCAGCAATTCGTGTCGGGCCTGCTATCAGTTTTGGCATTCAATGACTCCTTCTCCTCACTCTGAGCGCCGCCGCGGCCGCCGGACGAGCTCACCTCCGCAGTTGGGACAAACCGACCTCATTTCGTCTGTACAGGCAACGCAAAAAGTACATTCATAGCTGCAGATAAACGCCTCAGAATCCGGACCAACCTCGTTGCCGCACTTCTCGCACTCAGACTTCAACTCCAGAGCCATCGGGCGCACCTCCCCAGCTACAGCATCCGCATAGCAGCGTTCGGAACGAACAGTTGAGCCATAATAACGAAGTAAGACGTTTCGGCAATTCAGCGTCGGGTTGGCCGTTGACATAGCCTAGAGCATCAGTACATTTAGTTGCACTATGCAACGATATTGATGCCTTTCACACTTATTACCTCTCATGCCTGAAATACTCGCTGAAGTAAACGGAATTCGGCACTCGTCTCGATTGGTGGTCCGCGAGCTGGGGCTCCTGCAGGGGAGGTACCGAAGCACCGGCTGTTCGCACGTACAGTGCCACACGCTATTCGAGATCGACCAGCGCGGCCAGTCTACCGTGGCCGAGTTGGCCCGCACTCTCGAGGTCGATAAGTCGACCGCTAGTCGAACCGTGGCGCAACTCGTCAAGCCAGGATGGGTGAACCTGCAACGCGACCCGTGCGACAAACGAGCCAAACTGCTGAGTCTCACGTCAAAGGGAAGGAAGAAACTGAGAGAGATTCACGAAGCCGCGAACGAGCAGGTCCAAGCCGCACTGGAGCAGTTGGACGAATCCGAACGGCAGGTGGTACACGGCGGTATGGCGCTCTACGCTCGGGCGTTGCAGCGTGCGCGCCGTAGACAGGACTACGACATTAGGCCGATAACCACCGCAGACAACGCCGCTATGGCGCGCGTCATCCGCGAGGTGATGGCGGAGTTCGGAGCCGTCGGCGAAGGGTACTCGCGAAACGACCCTGAAGTTCACGACATGAGCGCTGCTTACACTAAGAAACGCGCATTCTACCTCGTGGTCACCCACGCTGGTACCGTGGTGGGAGGCGCCGGGGTTGGGCAGCTGGCCAGCGCGGGGGATGATATCTGCGAATTGAGGAAAATGTACCTGCGTTCCGAAGTCCGGGGGGCCGGGATAGGAAGAGAGTTGCTCGGCCTCTGCCTCGAAAAGGCAGAGCAGATGGGATACACGACGTGCTATCTTGAAACCCTGGAGCATATGACGCAGGCCAGACATCTCTATGAGAAGTATGGCTTCACTCAGTTGCAGGACCCGCGCGGCGAGACGGGACACTTCTCGTGTAACGCCTGGTACGAAAAACGACTTTGAGCGCGTGGCGAAGCCGCCGGGGGGATATGATCAAGCTCATTGCGCTAGATGCCGACGACACGTTGTGGCACAACGAACACATGTTTCTCGAAACTCGGGATCGATTCAGGGAGTTGTTATCTGAGTATCACTCCGACGACTGGGTCGACGAACGTCTCAATAGTACCGAACTCCGCAACCTCAAGCATTTCGGGTACGGCATAAAGAGCTTCGTTCTCTCCATGATCGAGACCGCGGTGGAGTTAACGGAGGGACGGATCAGGGGCAACCAGGTTATGGAAATTGTCGGCTTTGCGAAGGACATGAGTAATTCTCCCGTCCGCCTCCTCGACCATGTCGAGGACACCGTGAGGCAGTTGGCTTCACGACACCAGCTGGTCGTGATTACAAAGGGAGACCTTTTCGACCAGGAATCGAAGTTGGCGCGTTCCGGACTCGGTGACTATTTCTCCGGCTTCGAAGTGGTCACTGAGAAAAATTGTGCTACATACGAATCGGTGGTGGAGCGTACTTGCGGAGATCCAAGCACGTTTCTAATGATAGGCAACTCGATCAAGTCTGATGTTATCCCGGTTGTGGAGATGGGCGGCAACGCGATTCACATCCCCTATCACACAATGTGGGAGCATGAAACCGTCTCAGAGGACGAGGCGAACAAGTACTCCTTCTTGACCGCAGCAAGTATAGCAGAAGTCCCAACCCTCGTCGCAGAGCTGAGTTTACGAAATTAGCCGCCGCCCCCCCCCCCGCAAACTTACTCTGGGTCCGTCGGGCGTATCTTCGATTTCATAGCCGGCTTCCTCGACGCGCGCCCGCAATTCATCAGCGTCGGCCCATCTCTTTTCCAGCCTCGCACTCTGACGCTCAGCAACGAAGGCCATGATATCGGCTGGGATTTCCACCTCGCGAGGTTGCCACTCGGCCAGTCCCAGTCCTAGCACATCATCAAACTTTCGGACGGTAGCCTTCTTCACGGAATCAGGGAGGTCGCTCTTGACCAAGTCCCACGTGACGGCGAGTGCACGCGGCATGTTGAGGTCATTGTTCACTTCATTCGTGAAACGACTCAGGTAATCCTCGTTGACATCACCGTCGGCTCCCCAAGAGTGCACTGCCGCGCGCAGCCGTCCCAGCGCTGCCGTCGCACCGTCCATAGCTTCAGACGTGAAGTTGAGACGCGCCCTGTAGTGGGCACCGAGAGCAAAGAACCTGTAAGCCAGAGGTTCGTATCCCCGATCGGTGAGAAGTTGAAGCTGAAGGAACTCCCCTGACTTCGCCATCTTGGCGTCGTTGACGCCGAAGAGCGCCCGGAACGTTGCGTCACTGGCCGCGATCTCGGCCCTTCGCCGACGGAACGCCGGCGGCAGGATGTGCGTGTGGAAGTCGACGATCATGTCTGACTGTTCGCCTTCGCCCCACGAGAGCTAGTACTACG
>JACZUR010000082.1:7469-8692 GCA_022573095.1 Gemmatimonadota bacterium
GCAGCCAATAGTTCGCCAAACTGGTACCATCGCAGGCCTGCGTCTGGGCGATTTCGTTGGTGTGATGGACCGGTGGATGATCCTCCCCGCCACAATGAATGTCGAACAGCGTGCCAAGGTACTTGGCCGACATAGCGGAACACTCGACATGCCAACCCGGAAAACCCACACCCCACGGGCTATCCCACTCCATCTGTCTCTGCTTGCCGGGCGGGCTGAACTTCCACAGTGCAAAGTCGGTTGGGTGCCGTTTCTCAGCTACCTCAACGCGTGCCCCCGCCCGCAGACCTTCGACATTCAACCTCGCGAGGTGTCCATAATCTGAGACCTTGGTGGAGTCAAAGTAAATACCATCCGAAGTTTTGTATGTGTAGCCTTTCTCCTCGATGCACTCAATAAGTTGGATTTGTTCTGGGATGTGATCGGTGGCTCGGGGCCATACATGCGGCTCAAGGATGTTAAGGGCTTTCAGATCTTCTTTAAACGCATCGCCATAGATCTCGGCGATCTCCCACGCCGACTTCCCCGCCAAACGCGCCCCCTCTTCCATCTTGTCCTCACCCGTATCCGCATCGGAAGTGAGGTGGCCGACATCGGTGATATTGACAACGTGCTTTACACTGTATCCGTTGAATTCCAGCACGCGCCTGAGAATGTCCTCGAATATATACGTCCGGAGATTCCCTATATGGGTGTACGCATAGACCGTTGGGCCGCAGGCATACAGACCGACTCTGCCCGGACTGATCGGTTCAAAATCGCGAAGTGTACGCGTGTATGTATCGAACAGTCGCAGAGTCATTCAGATCAGACTCACCGTGGAATGCCTATTCCAGCGGTCACAGCCGATGCATAGAGGATAAATTCTCTTCTCGAAGGATCGGCCACCATCGTTTCCCCTTAGTTTGCTCGTGTCAGATGCTAAGTTCCTCGTCCGCAGTCAGCTTCGCGTTTGTCACGGGAACGAAGTTTTCCAATCGTTCGACGAGTGCCGCCGGATCTGTAGCTACAATCAGAGCATCTCTGTGGCTCGATTTTAGGAACTTCGCTCTCACCGCGCCATCGAGAAAATCGATCAAACTGTCGTAGTATCCAGCGACGTTCAGTAAGCCAACGGGTTTGTCGTGGATCCTCAGCTGGGCCCAGGTATAGGCCTCGAAGAGTTCCTCGAGGGTTCCAAGCCCTCCGGGGAGAGCAACGAATCCCTCTGAAAGATCCCCCAT
>JACZUR010000083.1 GCA_022573095.1 Gemmatimonadota bacterium
GCGTTTCGCCCACGTCCGGGCCGTGCTCCACTCCGATCGCCTCTGGCTCTCGACCGTGCATTCGAGGCCGGACGAAGCGCCACTCATCCAGGTAGCGGCGCGCTCGCTCCGCCGCCGGCGGCCGCCCGGCGATAAGCGCGAACGCCTCGATAGCCGCGAGTGGCTGCGACGACAGCAGCCCGACCACCTCGCTCGGCCGCAGCGGCGCGCGCGTCAGCTTCGCCTCCAGCGTTCGAAGTGTCAGCAAACCGCGCACCGCCTCCGCCTGCCTGCCCGTCAGCGCCAGCCGGGCGATCGCTTCCTTCGACTCTGTCGCCGTCGAACCGGCCAAGAGCAGACAAAACATCACGGCGTTTCGATGCGACGGCGCAACCGCCGATAGCCTCGCCATCCCGCGCAGCTCCTGCTCGCCCGTGCGAAGCGACGGATGAACGGCTTCCATGACGCCCAGCTTGCTCGCCAGGCACAGTATCTCCGCCGCTCGCTCCTCGCGGGCGATGCGCTCGAGCTCGTGTCGCAGCCGGGCGCCGCTGATCGATTCGAGATACGCCAGGTCGCGCCGCAGCCGCGATTCCGTCTCCTCCTCCAACCGAAACTCCAGCCGCCCCGCATAGCGCAGCGCGCGAAACATGCGCGTCGCGTCATCCTGGAAGCTGGCGTCGTGCAGGACTCGCACCAGCCGCCGGCCCAGGTCGTCGCGCCCGCCGTGCAGATCGATGAGCTCGCCCGCGCCCGGGCCGCCCAGTCGCAGCGCCATCGCGTTGATCGTGAAATCGCGCCGGCCTAAATCCTCGATCAGCCCCGCCTGCCGTACCGAAGGCAGCGCCCCGGGACGCGCGTAGCGCTCGCTGCGTGCCTGCGCCAGGTCCAGCCGCACCTCCTCGCCCTGTACGACCGCAGTCCCAAAGCGAGGGTGCGTCACCACACGAGCGCGCAGCGCAGCGCCAACGGCCGTCGCCAGGCCTAGAGCGTCCAAACCGTCGGAGCCGCCCTCCACCACCAAGTCCACGTCCAACTGCGGCTTTTCCAGCAGCAGGTCGCGCACGCCGCCTCCCACCAAGTAGAGAGCTACGCCGCGTTCCTCAGCCAGCGATACAGCAGTATTTACCGCTTCCCGCGTCGCTTTCGGAAGGCGCTCCTGTAGCCGCTTCAGCAGCCGTGCCCGCTCCTGTCGCATGACGGAAGCAGTGTAGCAGAGACCTCTAGTGCGAACGTAGGAGCGCCTTCCCTCCGCCCAACACCGACAGATCAGGCCACTTGACCATTGACGCCGTACCTTCCGTTCGCTATAGTTTTGGCCTGAACACATGACGTCAGAATGAAGCCAGGCAAGAAGCGAACCGTAACCCGCGAAATACGCAGGAACGAGCGTATTCGCGCCCGCGAGGTTCTCGTTATCGGAGACGACGGCGAGCGCCTAGGCGTGCTGTCGCTTGTCGAAGCGCAGGCCGCAGCGCGTGAACGCGAGCTTGACCTGGTCGAGGTCTCGCCCAACTCAGTGCCGCCTGTCTGCCGCATCCTGGACTACGGCAAGTACAAGTACGATCAGGCCAAGCGCGAGAAAGGCACGAAGCACCAGCACCACGGCGAGCTGCGCGAAGTGCGCTTCAAGGTGAAGATCAGCGGCCATGACCTGGAACTGAAACTGCGCCGCGCGGAGCGCTTCCTTAAGGAAGGCGACAAAGTGAAGCTCTCCGTCATGTTCCGCGGTCGAGAGATCACCCACCCGGAGTTGGGGCGGTCACTTCTCGATCGGGCGCAAGAGTACGTAGGCGAGCTGGCAATCGTGGAGAAACCACCCACCATGGAAGGCCGGTTCATGAACATGATCTTGGGACCCGGTCGCGTTCGTACGCAGCAGAGCCGGCCGAAGGCGGACGCGGCTCCAGCGGAAGCGCCGGAGGCGGACGCGGCTCCAGCGGAAGCGCCGAAGGCGGACGCTACGACAGCGGAAGCGCCGAAGGCGGACGCCGCTCCGGCGGAAGCGCCGAAGGCGGACGCCGCTCCGGCGGAAGCGCCGAAGGCGGACGCTACGCCGGCGGAAGCGCCATCTATATCGGGGCCGGCTACGGTAGGGCGGCGTATCGTATCGCTTATGACATAGATAACAGCGAATTCCACTGGATACTCGGCAATCGCCTGTCGCTCGGCGGCAGGGCCGCGCTTCGGATTGAGGGACGCGCGGCTTACTATCCCACCGCAACCGTGGTTCCAGGACAACCGACGGCTATCAACCTCGGGGTCTCAACCGGGATTTCGGTCTTCGCTTTCGGTGGACCCCGTCTGGATACAGACGGCGACGGAGTTGGGGACAACAAGGACGAGTGCCCCAACACACCCTTGGGAGTCATGATCGACCGGCGGGGATGCCCGATTGACAGCGACATCGATGGAGTGTTCGACGGACCCGACCAATGTCCGGATACGCCCGCCGGAGCAACTGTTGATCAGCTCGGTTGTCCAACCGACTCGGATAACGACGGGATCTTGGACGGCATAGACGCCTGCGCCGATACACCGACGGGCGCGACCATCGATCAGATCGGATGTCCGGCTGACGCAGACGGTGACCTGGTTTTCGATGGTATCGACAGCTGTCCCAACACGCCTGTCGGCGCGAACGTTGACATTATCGGGTGCCCAACTGATGAAGACGGCGACGCTGTCTTTGACGGACTCGACCAGTGTCCTGCGACACCCTTTGGTGTCACCGTGGATGAGTTTGGCTGCCCGTTAGATAGCGATCAGGATGGTGTGATAGACGACCTGGATACTTGTCCCGATACCGCACCCGGTGTCACCACCGACGCTACGGGATGCCGGGTGACGAGAGACAGCGACGGTGACGGCGTTGCAGACGATCGGGATCGTTGTCCGAACACGCCGGCTGGCCGACAGGTCGATCAGATAGGGTGCCCTGTGTTATTCGAGATCAGGGAGGGCCAGGTCCAGCCGCTCGTACTCCAGGGCGTAACATTCCGGACCGCCCGGAGCGCGCTCACACGGGAATCAGCGGTTGTTCTGGATCAGGTAGCCGCGTCGCTCGTCGCGAACCCGACCGTACGCGTTGAGATCTCCGGTCACTCCGACGCAACCGGCCGGCGTTCCTTCAATCTTCGACTGTCAGTCGCGCGAGCCGAGGCGGTTCGGGGTTACCTCGTACAGAAGGGAGTAGACGGTTCGCGACTCGTCGCACGCGGGTACGGTCCTGATAGGCCGATCGACACCAACGACACGGCCGCGGGCCGCAGCCACAACCGCAGGGTGGAGCTTCGCCTCTTAGAGCCCTAGATTCCCCCGCATGGTTGGGCGGAGTGTAACAGGGCACCATCGCAGTCGAGAGCGGCTAGTTCGTGCCCGGCTACGGGAATGCAGAGGATTGTTCCTGATGCCGTTCGCACTGATAGTGTTTGCTCCGCAACTCAAAGCGCAGCAGGAAGCGGTCGGGTTCGAGCCGCGGTATCATCACGATGTTTCCCGACCGAATTACCTAACAGAGATCCTACCACCGCAGTCACCCGGTATCGAACTTCCGCTTCCGCCGCCGGGCGAGTCGCCTGCCGTCGTTCGCGGACTCTACCTCAACGCCTGGATCTTCGGATCGCCACGGTTTTACGAGCTCGTCAGCCTCGCCGATACGACCGAAGTAAACGCTTTCGTCATTGACGTGAAAGACGACCGCGGCTTTATGACCTACCAATCCAACGTCCCAACCGCAATCGCGGTCGGTGCCAATCGCCAAGTGAGAGCCCGCGACGTGCGCAGCCGGCTGGCTACAATGCGAGAGCACGGCATTCACCCTATTGCAAGGATTGTAGTGGCAAAGGATCCGACCCTGGCGGAAGCTAAACAGGACTGGGCGATAGGGGATTCGAGGGGCGGACTTTGGCGCGACGCTCTCGATCTGAAATGGGTGGACGTCAGCAACGACTCCGTGTGGATATATGCCGCGGATGTTGCGGCGGAGGCCGTCATGCTGGGGTTCGCAGAGGTACAGCTCGACTACGTAAGGTTTCCCGACGAACCAGCCGAGCGAATGCAGTACGCGGTTTTCCCCGCCCATGTCGCAGGTACGTCGCGACGCCAAGTCATATCGCGACAGTTACGTTATATGAAGGAGCGCATCGGCGCACTGGGAGTTCCACTTACTCTCGATGTCTTCGGGATGACAACCAGCGCTACGGGAGACATGGGAATCGGTCAGAATTGGAACGATCTCATTCAGCTGGCCGACGTGGTGCTTCCTATGGTGTATCCCAGCCACTACCCGAGAAATTCCTACGGTATCACTTTCCCCAATGGTGAGCCCTATGAAATAGTTCGCCGTGCCCTCGAAGCTGGCATCAGGCGGTCGGCGAACTACGACAACCCGGCACGCATAAGGCCCTATCTCCAATCCTTTTCGATACGGGGCGCCATTTACCGTGCACCCCAACTCAGAGAACAGATACGCGCCGTCGAGGATCTAGGATTGACCGATTGGATCTTCTGGAATGCCAGCGGGCGATATCCTGCGGACGCCTTCAGACCCGCCACCACAACGGCCACATTGGGTCTACAGCCGGAGGAAGAAGTCCCGGAGAGCGAAGAGTCAGACTAGCGCTGCACCTGACACTACGCAACCGGCTCTAAAACTCCCCCCGGTACCCAACCGGTTATGTAACCGGCGATCGCGCTTGCAGCTGTAGTGTACGGGCTCGCGATGTAGAGCTGCCCGGGACCCGATCTTCCGGGAAAGTTTCTGTTGATCGCGCTGATCGTCACCGTACCTGAGTCAAAGGAGACACCAGGACCCGCATTGATACATGCTCCGCAGGACGGCTCAATGAACTCAGCGCCTACTGCGGCGAAGAGATCGAGGTAACCCATCTCACCGCAATACTTCTTCACCTCCTGAGATCCTGCCTGGATATAGCACTTCACGTTCGGATGAACACGACGCCCGTGTTCGCGGCCCTCATGGAACACTCTCGCGTACATATCCATATCGGATTTCTTCCCCGCCGTACAAGACCCTGCGTACGCGATATCGACTTTGATATGACCGATCTCGCTGATGAGGAGCCCGTTGCCCGGATCACCAGGGAGCGCCACCATCGGCTCAAGGTCTTCGGCATTCATTTCAATAATCCGTTCGTACACGGCATCGTCGTCGGAGTAAAGATCCGCCAGCAGCGGCTCTACTTGACCGGCCGACAGCCCGCGTTCCCGCATCAAGAACTCGACAACCTTCTCGTCGGGCTGTACCAATCCAGTAAACGCGCCAACTTCAGCCGCCATATTGGTCATCGTCGCACGCTCGTCAACCGAGAGTTCCTGAACTGCGGCGCCGCTGTACTCGACTATCTTACCGATGGCGCGACCATCCTTCACGTAGGGTTCGCGCAGCACCTGAAGCATGAAATCCTTCGCGGTGATGTTTTCGGGCCGCTTGCCGTTCACTCTTATCAAAACGGTGGGCGGTACCTTCAGGCGAACATCCTTGGTGAGCCAAGAGTTAAAGATTGCCGTCGTGCCAACACCGAATGCCACACATCCGATCGCTCCCGCATGCGGAGTGTGCGAATCGCTGCCGATCAACACCTGTCCCGGCATCGCGTGTTGCTCAAGGATCTTGGAGTGGCAAATAGCCTCCGATCCCTGGGGTGCCTGATTGCGACCGACACGCGGCAGTTCCCCGTAGAGCTTTACGCCCTGTTCCTCTGAAAACTCTTCTTGTTTTTTCTTGAGTTCGAGCGCAACATCCAACAGCCCGGCCGCCTTGCGCTCCTCAGTCATCGCCAGGGCGAGAAAGGTGAGGTGGTCTCGAAATAAGAAAACCGACTCCGGGTCAACTATCTTTTCATCCGCTCCCACGAGGTCCGACCAAAAGATTGCTGCCATAGGTGTCACATACTCGTGGCTGAACCGGATGTCGGTACGGACGAATCCCTCGTCTCCTGGTTTCACATAATCAATCCCGACTTTGTCGCTGGCAGGATCGGTAACCCAGTGCCGGGCGATGATTTTTTCACCCAACGTCATCGGTCGCGTGCCGGTTTTGGGATTCGGCACTTGAGCGACACCCTGAAGCCGAGCGACGTTGTACTGGAAGAGGCCGCCGTACTCGATAATACCTCTCGTAATGTCGCCCTCATCGGCAGTGAACTCGGACAGCTCGATCCTCTCGCCGGCAGCAATTCGTTCAATCAAGGAAAAATCAGTACTGGTGAGGATTCCTAGGTTCTGGCAGTTTTCCTCATATATCCTCTCGATACTCTTTCCGATTACCAGTTGAATACCGGCACAGAGTTCCGCATAGGGTGACTGTTCGCGCGACGATCCTTTCCCCCTTCGCTCACCGGAAACCGAGCAAATGAAACCGCCCTTACGCACGGAGCCACGGGTAACCGGGAATTCCTCTCCTGCCTTCAGACCGAGATAGGGAAAATCCCCGAGGGTGTCGTCGTAGTAGTAGCAGATGTAAGCGGGCGTAATTTCATCGGTTGAGATGTTATCCCTTAAAGGGATGTCCTCGGACCACTCGATATCCTCGCCACGTAACTGGCGGAGAAGAGTTTCCGGGTCGTCGACTAGAAAGAGGGTACGGCCCTCAAGCTTTACCTGCGTAGGGCGCTTCGTGACCTTGCGACTTAGGATGCTTTCAATCATGGGTGAAGAAAGTTCGCTGAGGCCTCGCCGCCAGGCAAGCTCAACTATTAGAATACACAGCTGAAATGCCAGTGTTATCCTACTCTTCGGATCGCGGAGCTAGCATCCTAGCCCAAGCCTCGGTCGCGCTCATCTTTTTTGCGTCGCCGGCGTCAGCGCAGGTACAGCACGAAGTAACACTTGAAGGGTCCTTCGACGGCACAACCATCAACGAAAGTTCAGGAGTGGCGGTCAGCAGAAGCCACCCGGGCGTTCTTTGGACCCATAATGACTCAGGATCTGATCCATTGATTTTCGCGATGCTTCACAGCGGCGAACTAATTGCTGTTTTCGATGTCACAGGAGCGGAAGCAGAGGACTGGGAAGACATTGCTCTTGGACCCTGCCCTGAGATATCCGGTGACTGTCTGTACATCGCCGACACCGGTAACAACCGGCTCCGGCGCAGGCGGGTGTCGCTCTACATCATTCCGGAGCCGGATCCCAACGCAGGTAGTCCGGACTCGACCGTCAGGACCGCTAGGGCTCAATTGGTTGAGTTCCGCTACGGAGACCGCGGTTCGTATGATGTGGAAGCCATGGCTGTATCCCCGGAAGGAAACGTCTCGCTTGTCACCAAGGGCCGAACGGGCTCGATACTGCACTTTGTGTTGGAAAAAAGCGAATTCGCAGAGAACCCCGCGGAGGCACGGTTGATAGGCCAGTTGCCGATTCTTCCGGTCAGGAACCTGGGGCGGTGGGTAACAGGCGCGGCTATTTCACCCAGCGGGGAGCGCGTGGTGGTCCGAACTCTGACCGAGCTGTTTTTCTTTGCGCGCGAAGGTGAGAACTGGAGTCTCGATAGTCCGTCCTGCTGGCTGGGCACGCTCGAACCCCAGGGAGAGGCGGTAGACTTTCTCGATGAGCGAACGGTTATCATAACGAGCGAGTCCGTGCTAACGCGCCCCGGAACGATCCACAGGATTTCCTGCCATCCCGGATGACCTCCACCTCCAGTTGCGGAGCGACCTCATACCCTCGGACTGACCGACAGCACTTGGAACCGGGTTTTCGGAAGAATTGGCACTTTCCGAATCCGGTTCCAGCTAATAGTTTCCCCCCGATTGCGAACCCGCGAGGTGTCCCTGAATCTCCCAAGCACCCATAACGTTCCTATAAGTTGGTTTAACACATACGCTTCCCCGTCCATTAAGTGGCGAACGCTGACCGAAGTGCTTCCCGCTGGTAGTGCAACCGATGGGGAAATCGAGGCTCTGAAGCAGGAACTCCTATCATACCCCAAGATCACGCAAGTTGTTAAAAAACAAAGAGATACGGGAGTTTGGGCTCGCAATATCCTCGGTACCGGTCCCTCGAAAGCTCAAGGGATTACAGACATAGGAACCGTCGCCAGATACCGCCAACTCCTGGAGTTAGGTCTGCCCAGGGACAGCCGGCCGTTTCGGCTGGCCAACCGCATCTTCTTCCGGCTGCTTTCCCGAGATGACGATCCCGCCCTGCTGTTCGAGTACAAGAAATGGGCGAAAACGTACCCAGAAATCGGTCCGTGGGCCCGCAAGATGATGCGGGAGGCGGTGACTGCTACTCTGGCTCAGAGCGGATTGACAGAGGATCCGCGGGTGAGGGGGTCGGCCCACCGAATTGCAACAGACGTTTCCCATTTTCTTCGGGGTGAACTTGCCGACGACCCGTTCGTCAAGAAGAGAGGCCGGTGGGTGCTCTCGCCGGAGGCCAATCCGCCTAGTCTCTACTCTGTGGCAATCGTCGCCTATCTCGAGAATTTCCGGAGAGAAAGAGCTAGCTTCATTGACCGTTTGGCCCAATACCTCGCCAGGCCAGCGCCGCGAAAGGCGTACACCCTCATGTTCGGTCGCAAGGTCGTTCAACCGGAGCTGTACGTCTTGGGAGACCCGCTGAAGGCCGATTCTTCGGGCCGCCCGAAGGACCTGCCATTCGCCCTGTACTGGATCGAACTGCTCGCAAGACTCGGTTACCTAGAGTCTT
>JACZUR010000271.1 GCA_022573095.1 Gemmatimonadota bacterium
TTACGATTCCCATTTTTCCAGCCCCCTGCACTCTGTATGCGGATCGAGCATCGGAACCACATAGATCGATTCATTGCAATAGAAAGCCGGAGAGTTGTGCACCCTCCGACTTTCAGACGTAGCAAACTGGCCACGCGGAATCGCAATTCATATAAATCATATGACTAGGCGGTGACCTAGTCAACGGGGACGGGAGTGCTGGCGGTGGGAGTCGAACCCACAGGGGCTTACGCCCAACGAATTGCGATTCCGTCGCGTTTACCAGTTCCTGACCTGCCGCTTCGCCTACAGCTTGCGCCAGTGAGAGTCACATCGCTCGCACGCTCGCGAATGCGGTTCGCCACGCCAGCACTCTTACCGACCGCAATCCTGATAACCCAAAGGGCAGATTACGGCCTACAGCTTACGGCTCACATACTCACCGCGTTTCAACCAAACGGTTAAGCTGGCTCTCTAAAACGCTGGTTTAGCGGTTTCCCATCGGCTATGTTCCACCACCATGGAATTAGTACAGCTGAAATACTCCCGCCCCCCCGAAGGCGGGCAGCCGACTCGCCCGCTTCAGCGCAAGCCCGCATGGCTCAAAGTCAAAGCACCCGGCGGACCCAACTACGTTGAGTTGAAACGTCTCATGCGAGATCAGAACCTTCACACGGTCTGCGAGGAAGCTCATTGCCCCAACATCGGCGAATGCTGGGAACACAGAACAGCCTCGTTCATGGTGCTGGGAGACGTGTGCACCAGAAACTGCGCCTACTGCGCCGTATCGCACGGGACGCCTCTCACATACGACGCAGGTGAGCCCCAACGCCTTGCCGAAGCCGTCGCACGGATGGATTTAAGACACGTCGTAATTACGAGTGTCGACCGCGACGACCTTCCTAACGGCGGCGCGGAAATATTCGCCGGCTGTGTGACGGAGATCAGAAAACGCTGTGACAGTACCAGCATTGAGCTGTTGATTCCCGACTTCAAAGGCTCTGACGTCGCACTGGCGTTGGTGACCGAGACGAAGCCGGACATCTTGAACCACAATCTCGAGACGGTCGAACGGCTGTACCGTATCGCGCGACCGGGCGGCCGATATAAGCGGGCCCTGAGACTCCTGCGACAGGCGAAGGAGTTGAACCCAGAACTCATCACAAAGTCAGGCATGATGTGTGGGCTAGGTGAGCAATGGGAGGAGCTAATCAAGGCGATGCGTGATCTCCGTGAAGTTCGCGTAGATATATTGACCCTGGGCCAGTACCTCCGTCCGTCCAAGGATCATTTGCCCGTCGCCCGGTTCTATTCGCCCCGCGAGTTTGATGAGTTACGGCTACTCGGCAGCGAGATGGGTTTCCGGCACGTGGAATCCGGTCCCCTCGTACGCTCCTCCTACCACGCCTGGGAACAGGTCCAGAGCGCCACGGTTTCTGGATAACCGCTAACCGATCAGGCACGTGTCCCAGCAAACCCAGTCAAACGCGCTCGACGCATCACGCGCCGGGTTCTACAAGAGCCTGCTTCGCAAGATGCTTCTCATACGACGTTTCGAGGAGCGTGCAGCGGAAGCGTATGCATTGGGTTCAATCGGGGGCTTCTGTCATCTCTATATCGGACAGGAGGCGGTGGCGGTAGGAGCCATCACTGCAATGCAGGATGACGACGTGCTGATGGCGAGTTATCGCGATCACGCCCATGCGCTCACCCGGGGAATCAGTTCCCGCGAGGTGATGGCGGAACTCTTCGGGAAGGTAACAGGAGCATCCCGTGGGAAGGGTGGATCGATGCACATCTTCGACTCCTCGAAGGGGTTTCTGGGCGGGCACGCAATTGTAGGCGGACACATACCGCTCGCCACCGGGGCGGCTTTCGGCTTCAAGTACCGTGAGTCCGGCCAAGTTTGTGTCTGTTTTTTCGGAGAAGCCGCGGTCAACAACGGTGCGTTCCATGAAGCACTCAACATGGCTGCGATCTGGAAGCTTCCAGTGGTCTACATCTGTGAGAACAACCGCTACGGCATGGGAACGGCGCTCGAACGCGCATCGGCGCTGTACGACGTCTCTCAACGCGGCTCATCGTATGAAATGCCATCCGAATGGGTAGACGGGATGGATGTTCTCGCAATGCTGCATGCAACCGAACGTGCCGTAGAGCAAGCCCGTGACGAGAGTATA